>CAIXTT010000240.1 GCA_903922455.1 uncultured Bacteroidota bacterium
TGCGATAAGACAAAGAAACTAAGGAAAACATTGGTTTGGTTCTCACCTAAGGTTTTCCCGACAATCCAAGCAGAAACTAAGCATGTAGAAAGCTTGTTGATTCCCTAGCTGGACGTGGGTTCAAATCCCACCGACTCCACAAATGATCAATGCAAAGACACGATTTTATTAAAAAATGTGATGCAAGCTTGCTTGTAATCACGTTTTAATAAAATCGTAACCTGCAAAGCAGGTTTTGCATTGATCCACTTTTTTAGTTAGGTGGGATCACATTTTTGTAATCCCACCGAATCCATCTTCGATCTCCGAAACTTTAGAGTAGGAGAGCATAATTAGAACGATGGGAATATAAAAATTTCTTTTTTTAAATTTTTTATATTAAATTTGTACAGGATTTCATATAAACATTTTTCCAACTATTATTTTATGTCAACATCATTTAACAGAATTCTAGTACATGCTGTATGGAGTACTAAATACAGGCAAAAATTGATTTATTCATCAATTGAGAAAGAGATTCATGAATTTATTAAAGCAAAATTTAATGATATGGGTTGTTCTGTCGTCATCATTAACGGAATGCCAGATCATGTTCATTGTTTGTTTTTGATGAGTAGAACTAAATCAATTTCAGAGATTATCAAATTCGTAAAAGGTAGCAGTTCACATTATATTAATGAACGGGAATTTATAAACACGCATTTCATGTGGCAAATTGGATATGGTGCATTTTCGGTTGATCATTCAAACATAGATTACATTGCCAATTATATCCGAAATCAAAAGAGGCATCATAAAATGAATGATGTGTGGATGGATCATGAAATTGATATTCCCAAATAATATAAATGATAATTTCCTCACAGCATAGGGTTTAAACCCTATGCTGTGGGATGGGGATTACCTTATTCTGTGGGATGGGGATTACCTTATTATGCGTGATGGGGATTACCTTATTATGCGTGATGGGGATTACCTTATTATGTGGGATGGGGATTACCTTATTCTGTGGGATGGGGATTACCTTATTCTGTGGGATGGGGTTTACCTTATGCTGTGGGATGGGGATTACCTTATTCTGTGGGATGGGGATTACCTTATTCTGTGGGATGGGGATTACCTTATGCTGTGGGATGGGGATTACCTTATGCTGTGGGATGGGGATTACCTTATTATGTGGGCATTCACCCCCCACAAACCTCATTAAAATATTTCCAAACGGGATCGGAGATGGGGGCGGGGGCTGTAATTTTTATGGATTCACCTGAAACAGGATGTGTAAATTGTATAGCGCGGGCATGGAGATGGATGCTTCCATCTGGATTACTTCGGTTGAAACCATACTTTAAATCGCCTTTGATGGGACAACCGATGTCCGCTAACATCACTCGAATTTGGTGATGTCGACCTGTTTGCGGATCGATGTTTAATAAATGATAGGTATCGGACGAAGCGAGTAGGGTGTAGGTTAAACTGCTTTCTAATGCGCCGGCCTTGGGTTGCATGGATGCGAAACTTTTGTTCATTTTCTCATTCTTGATGAGATAACGAATCAAGGTCTCCTCGTTTTGCGGAGGTAAATTCTTAACGACAGCCCAATAGGTTTTTTTGATTTCCTTGTCACGAAAAAGTTTGTTCATTCGCTCTAATGCTTTGCTGGTGCGTGCAAATAATACCACACCACTCACAGGACGATCGATGCGATGAATGACTCCTAAAAAAACATCACCGGGTTTGTTGTATTTTTCTTTTACGTAGACTTTTACTTTTTCACTTAAAGGTTCATCTCCCGTTTTATCGCCTTGAACAATATCACCCGTCTTTTTATTGACGGCAATGATGTGATTATCTTCGAATAAAATTTCCAAATCTTGCACTCCAACGTCTCCATTAATATTGCTCTTGTTCATTTGGAAAATCTTTCGATTTCACATCAGCAATGTAGCGTTTGGTGGCGTCTTGAATGTCGTCAAATAAATTCATGTATCGTCTTAAAAAACGAGGATTAAAATCTTTGTTGATCCCTAACATATCATGTAGAACAAGTACTTGTCCGTCGCAGCCATTACCGGCACCAATGCCAATGGTCGGAATTTTTAATCCACTTGAAACTTCTTTAGCTAACTGAGCCGGAATTTTTTCTAAAACGATACTGAAGCAACCTAATTCTTCAAGCAAGTGTGCATCTTCTCGTAATCGCTGTGCTTCGGCTTCTTCCTTTGCTCTTACTACATAAGTTCCAAATTTATAAATCGATTGTGGTGTCAATCCTAAGTGGCCCATCACAGGAACACCAGCCGATAAAATTCGTGCAATAGCTTCTTTTACTTCAAGTCCACCTTCCAATTTTACAGCATGCGCACCCGTTTCTTTCATGATTTTGATTGCAGAGTTCAATGCCTCCTTCGAATTGCCCTGATAGGAGCCAAAAGGAAGGTCTACCACCACTAACGATCGCTTTACTGCTCTGAGTACTGAAGCCGCATGATAAATCATCTGATCCAATGTAATGGGCAAAGTGGTTTCGTGTCCAGCCATGACATTACTTGCAGAATCACCCACTAGAATAACATCGATTCCAGCAGCATCAACAATTTTTGCCATACTAAAATCATAAGCAGTGATCATGGAGATGGGCTCATGTGCCCGCTTCATCTCTAATAACGTATGCGTAGTAATCTTTTTTTGTTCAATTGGATTTGACATAAATCTTGAGGTATTGAATAGTGATCGTTAAATTTAAAATTAATTTTCATTAGGCAATACAAAAATTTTATCTTCTGGATCAGCGGTTTTCTCGATGGATTTCTTAGGCGATTTATCAGCAGGCGCCGACTCACTCATTTTCTTCAAATTAATAATGGAATCTCTCAACGCTTCGTTCTCTGCAGCGTAATCATCGGCTCGCAATTTTTCTGCTTTTAATTTTTTTGAAAGTGTAATGACTAAATCCTCTCCGCTATTTGCTTTCACAATATCTTTATACTTCGTTAACTCCTGATTGATTTGAAGCAAGGAATCAATACTTTTTTGTTTCATGGATACCTGTTTTTCCATAGAAGAAAACTTTGCTTCATAGGCTGCTTTTTCTTTTTCTTGCTCTTTCTCACTTCCCTTAAAAGAAGCAATCCTTGAAGTCAATTCTTCATTTTCTGCTTCTAACTTATTCAACTTCGTTTTAAATTCGATGATGGATTCGGCCAAAGCAATTACATCGCCTTCATTGGTAGATTCTGCAACATCTTCGCGAGACAACCCTTCCACTTTTTCGTTGCTAAATAGGTGGACGAAATCCACCTTACCCAACGTACCTGGACCAATGATGAAACCGATACCGCCAGACTTGTAGGCCAATTCTGTAAAAGTTAATATCAATGTATTGTTCAAGTATACATCATATTTTTTATCCTTTGTTCTTAGCTCAAGCAAATTGGCTAAATTATTTTCTTTTAACACACTCGATTTTACCCATCCACCTTCTTTTGCAATTCCAGTTAAATACGCGTAGCCCGTCACCGTAATTTGACGTAATCGATATTGTTGAAATTGATTGATCTCAAAAACGAATCCGCCTTTCCCTGCAGGTTGAGCCATAAAAATGAGTCCGATACTTCCATCGGTACTTGCTGATTTTACCAATTTCAAGGAAGTAATTAATCGGTAAGAATTCAACTCTTGATCAAACTCACCCATCACTGCAAAAGGAGATAGTTTTGATTTTCGTTGGATGATGTATTCGCCCTCTTGAATCAACAATAAATTTTCGGAGTTGGAGAGAAATGGCCATCCTTTGGCTACGGAATCAAAAGATTCATTGTAGAAGGGATACTCAAAGCGATCGGAAATTTGTGGGACTATTTTAGCGCTGCTCAATTGAGCGATCAAAGTGGATGATGGTACCATCAACAGAAGAACCAAATGTAGAAGGCATATCCGTACGACTTTTCTAAGCATGCCCAAAGGTACAATATGAAGCAATAAACCCATATTTTGATGGACGAATATTTGAGCAAAAAAAACCAGACTTGCTCCATCATGGAATAAGTCCGGTTTAAATCTTCTATTTTTTTAATTCGACTTAATAAGCTTTTTCGTGCTCACCAATGCTCCATCTTTATATAAACCAATGATGTAAAGCCCCGGCACTTTTATTTTAGAACCATAAAGATGGCCATCATTTTGAACAATTTCCTCAGAACTGATCAATCGCCCCATACAATCATAAATAGTTAAATACATCGATTCACCTTTCGAATTCCCATTCAGATTTAACTGAAACGTTCCATTTCCTGGATTTGGGTAGATGGAAAACGCTTCTGATTTTGAGTTTTCATTCACCCCTGTAAATCCTTCTGTAACAGAAAATGCATCAAAACCACCTTCCAAGAAATTTCCAGAACTAGCTTTGTCTTCAATAAATACTTTAAGTTGCATATTTGGTCCAGGTGTCATGAAATTAGATACTTTAATAAATTGATTTACCCATGTACCAATTCCAGGATTGGTATGCGATACAGCCTCTAACGTTACCGTATTAACGCCATTCGTTAAACGAATAAATAAAGTATCACGATTCGCTAGCGGTACATTAGACGGACTTGAAAACCATCTTGCATAATTAATATAAGGATCTACATACGTTGTTAAATCAAAAACAGGAGAAGTAATTTCAGAAAAACCATTATCTAAATTATGTGCACTAGCAGAACCTCCTAATAATCCAGTGACGAATGCAAAATCACCACAATCACTATTTACATCTAATTCAGGATTCAACGCTAAAGGTCCAAAGACTGTTCCCTCAGGATCGCCGCGTTCAAAAACACCATTGGTAGCTGTAGAATTGATAGTCCATCCTAAATCGGTTACAAAATCATCATAATAACCTTCTTGCAATGAAATTGAAAATGGAATAGATCCATCTAAAAAAACAGTTTGACAGAAACTAACAAAACCCCAATGCGTAGCCGTTATATCAATGTTGCCTGATGATAAATTATTAAATGAAAAATTACCAGAGCCATCTGCAATAGCCGTTGCTGCGTTAATTCCGTCTGAAGCATAAATTGAAGCACCTGCAATGCCAACAGTTGTTGTAGCATTATTCACATTTCCTTGTATAACAAATGGTGACATCAACGTATTGATGGTGGTTAATTGACCATTCACTAAACCTACACCAGGAAAAAATTTAGAAACATAACCTGCCTTTTTAAATTCAATATCATAAGTGCCAGCTGTTACTAATCCAGTTTTGTATTCGCCCAACAAATTAGTGGTTGCGCTTTTGGTAGATGGGTTAATTAGTATGGTAACATTATTCAATGGAAGACCAGTAAGACTATCTGCTACGGTTCCTTCCAAATAACATGCTCTTTGGTAGTTGGGCTCAAAAACATATACACCTCCATCTACATCAGCCACAATAATTCGACCGCTCGGTAAATAGGGGGAAGCATCCCAACATAAAAATGAACCTGTTGGATAGCTTGCAATTTCAACAATGTTATTGGGACGTGCACCATCGCAAATAGTAAGTTGACTTCCATAGGATGGGTTGATTAAGTAATCATTCAACACTCTTACATTATGTACTTCCTCGTTTGGCATACTATCGGTAAGATACGTATCTACTAATTTTATATTCGAAAGATTTGTTACATCAAATGAACCTAATGGTTGTCCATTTACTTCATCCGTAGTAAATAAAAATTGGGAGTTGTCGGTTAACCATGTATTATGACAAAATTGGCCAGGAGTAGTTTGTGTAGCTAGTAAAACGGGATTCGCTTTATTGGAAACATCGATCACACTAAATTGTCCCGCATAAATTTCACCAGCCCACAACGTATCGCTACGAATATAACCGTCATGTATGTACTCTAAATTATATTGTCCAACATAAGTTGGATTCCATGGATCAGCTAAATCCAAGATAATTACACCCCCATTTGCCAAACCATTTCCAGTTCCAAAAACATAAGCATAACCATCCGTGACGGCAAGAGTATGTGCCGAAGTAATTTGATTAGCAATTAATCCATCTCCATAATAATGTTTTGAATTGACAGCACCTGGAAGGTTACTTAAATCGATGATAGTTACACCACCACCACCTTCACTTACAGCATAAGCATATTTACCATATGTTTTAATTTCTCTCCAAAGGGAAGATTGACCTTGCAATGCAGGAACAGAAAACACTTCCGATAATGTTGCTGGAGTTGTTACATCCACAATGGCAACACGATCATCTACACCCACCAATGCATATTCGTTTCCTATAGAATCTACATAATGCCAAATCCCTGCACATGTATTATTAGGGTAGGGAAGGTGACCTAATAAATTAAGATTGAATTGTGCTTGGGAAGCAATGCTTAACACTAAAAAAGCAAATAACAGTTGAATTTTTTTCATAACAGATGTATTAAATTATTTTGGTGTTCAAACTTAAGGAAATAGATGGTGGTTCGCGGAATAAAATGTACACGATTTTACTAAAACGTCAAACTTTAACGCTAAATTGACATTTCACTGATTCGACACGATCAAAAAAGAGGAAGAAAATAAATTATTTATTGGATTTAACGAAAGAAATTATTTTTTGAGCTAATCCATTGGAGACTTTCACAACGGGCAAACGTACATGATCATCCATTATACCCAATTGCTTTAGTGCACATTTAATTCCAGATGGACTTCCTTCCGCAAAAAGCATTGGAACCAGCGGCAAATATTTATAATGCAAGTTGGCGGCTTTTTTATTATCAGATTGTAAAGCGAGGCGAACCATGGTACTAAAATCCTTTGGATACCCATTGGCAAGTACAGAGATCACACCATTAGCTCCTGCAGCAATCAATGGCATCGTGATACCATCATCCCCAGAAATCACTAAAAAATCTTTTGGCTTTGAGCGAATAATTTCCATGATTTGCTCCATATTTCCGCTAGCTTCTTTTACACCAATAATCTTAGGTTGACTATGCGCTAATGCCAATGTTGTTTCAGCGGTCATATTAGCCCCTGTTCGACCTGGAACATTGTAAAGAATGATCGGCAATGGGGATACTTGAGCCATCAACGTATAGTGTGCTAAGATTCCCACCTGCGAAGGCTTATTATAATAGGGAGAAACCGAAAGCAATGCTGTAATGCCAGCAAAATCATTTTTCTCCAATTTCCACAAAATATCCTGAGTATTATTTCCACCTAGCCCCATTACAATGGGGAGCTTACCTTCATTCGATTGGATTACACAATCTACTACGGCATTCTTCTCATCATCACTTAGCGTTACGCTTTCACCAGTGGTACCTAAAGGAACTAAATACTCACATTTACCCTTGATGATATGCTTCACCAGTTTCTTCAACCCATTAAAATCAATTTGCCCATTATTTTTAAATGGAGTAACTAAAGCAACACCGGTTCCGGTTAATAATTTAGAGTATTTACTCATGACGTAATGAATTTAAATAATGAATTACTTGATTTAAAAATTGTGGAAAGGTTGTTTCATCAGAAACACTTACCATAAAATCATAAAAAGGAGTGAAGAGACGATTATACTTTCCAATTTTAAACTTCGCTTTTGAGCTGGCAAGAATATAGCGGAAAGGCACACTATTATGCAAATGCAAATCAATCAAAATATCAAAATCACGCTGCACAAAATTTTTTACAATGGGCGTGATGGGTTTATGATACCAGTTAAGGTCCTTCAGTGTAAAGAAGTCGAGTCCTAACTTAGCGAATCGCATGGGTGGTAATTCTTTTTGATTATAAAATCCCAAAGCGACCACTTCTTTATGATGTACTTCACGAATTTCTTTGACGTATTTTTTTACCAATTCAAAGTGCTTTTCAGTGGTGGAATCGTACAAAATACCGATTGATTTGGCTTTTTCAAAAGTAACATAGCCCGGTTTAGTAGCTTGTTTACCAAATTCCTTTAAGAAAAGATAGCGACCTATTTTATGGCGAAATGTTTTCTTCATGAAAGGTTAGTATATTAATATATCGTTCAAAAATAGTTAATTTAGTGAGATGGCTCAATCATGGCAATAAACTTTTCCTCATCAATAATTTTCACACCGTACTCTTTCGCTTTATCTAATTTACTCGGACCCGCATCAGCACCTGCAAAAAGATAATTGGTTTTGCGAGTCACGCCAGAAGCATTTTTACCGCCGTTTTCTTCAATGATTTGCTTATACTCATCACGTGAATGTTTTTCAAATGTTCCAGAAATAACGATGGAAATTCCTTTTAATTTATCGGAAACCTTAACGGGCATGTCTTCAGGTGAAAGTTGAAATTGAAGTCCATTGCTTTTCAGCGACTCAATCATCATTTGATTGATGGGATCCTTGAAAAAATCAAGAATACTGGCTGCAATGACTTGTCCTACTTCCGGAGCTTCCATCAATTGAGTAGCATCTGCTGCCATTAAGGCGTCAATGGAACCAAAATGTCGAGCTAACTTTTTCGCAACTGTATCACCTACAAATCGAATTCCGATGGCAAAGAGTACTTTTTCAAATGAAACTTTCTTTGACGTTTCGAGGGCTTCCAATAAATTACTTGCTGATTTATCTGCAAAACGTTCTAACAACAAAATATCTTCTTTCTTTAATTGATAAATATCGGCAATGTTATTGATGAGTTTTTTTTCGACAAACAAATCGATGGTTTCCGTTCCAAAGCCGTCGATGTTCATGGCTTTTCTCGAGGTAAAATGTTCAATTCGACCTTTTACTTGTGGTGGGCACACCAGTGAGTTTGGACAATAATGTTGTGCTTCTCCTTCCTTACGAACTAATTCAAAATTACATTCGGGGCAATGATGGATAAACTCCACTTTAATTGAATTTGCTTTTCTTTTAGAGAGATCTACCCCTGTAATTTTAGGGATGATCTCTCCGCCTTTTTCTACAAAAACAGTATCTTCAACATGCAAGTCTAACTTTTCGATTTGATCTTCATTATGCAGTGTGGCGCGTTTTACGATGGTTCCTGCGAGCGGCACAGGACTTAAATTAGCAACGGGCGTAATGGCTCCAGTTCTCCCTACTTGATAATCGACGCTTAACAACTGGGAAGATCCTGATTCTGCTTTATACTTAAAAGAGATGGCCCATCGAGGTGACTTCGCTGTAAATCCCAATTCATTTTGCTGTGCAATACTATTTACTTTGATTACTACACCATCAATATCGAAAGGAAGCTCTGGACGTTTCGTTTCCCAATAATTAATAAAGGCGAACACTTCATCAATAGATTGACATACTTTTCGGTCGTTAGAGATTTTAAATCCCCAAGAAGAAGCCATTTTCAATCCTTCTTCGTGAGAAGGAAAAGGTAAATTTTCACCATACAATGCATAGAGAAAACAATCGAGTTTTCTTTTTGCAACCTCTGCGCTATCTTGCAATTTCAATGTTCCAGAAGCAGAATTTCTTGGATTTGCAAAAGGTGTTTCGCCAATATCAATTCTTTCTTCGTTGATTCTTTCGAAGGTAGCTCTCGGTAGAATAATCTCACCACGAATTTCAAATTGATCGGGATAATTTTCGTCTTTTAATTGGAGTGGGAGGGAACGAATGGTTTTAACATTGGCCGTTACATCATCTCCCTGAATTCCATCTCCCCGTGTTATCGCTCTTTTAAACTTACCTTTTTCGTATTGAATTCCTATGGCAACGCCATCAAACTTAAGTTCACAAACGTATTCCACTTTTTCATCGGCAATACTTTTAATCACACGTTCATGAAACTCCTTTAACTCATCTTCCGAATAGGTATTTCCTAAAGAAAGCATAGGGTACACATGCTTCACCGTTTCGAAATTCTTAGTGATTTCTCCACCCACTCGTTGTGAAGGAGAATTGGGATCCATTAACTCAGGATAATCCTTTTCTAATTGAATTAACTCATTTAATAATTGATCAAAATCGAAATCGGAAATAAGAGGGTCACTTAAAATATAATAGCGGTAATTATGATCATTTATCGTGGCTGTTAATTCAGCTATACGATCTTTTACGACTGAAATTTTATTCATATTTAATCTACTAGGCAAAATTAGTAAAAGGAATGTAAAAATGGAGTTATTTCATTATCAAATATTTACACCAAAATTTGCATGTTTAAATACTTATTTCGTATACTTACACCTCTAAACCACGCTAAAATCCAACTATGAAAAAAACACTTACTCTTTGTTCCATCACAGCATTAGTCATCCTGTTATTAGTTCAAACCAGCGGAAATGATGCCCACAGTAACAATGCTGGAGCACCGGCAGGTCGAACAGGATCACCAACGGATGGTGTTACATGTGCGACATCCAATTGTCACGCTGGAAATGCATCCGTTTCTCCAACGCAAATTATTTCATCCAATGTTCCAGTGACTGGATATATTGTAGGGCAAACATACACGATTACCGCAGCATGTGCTCAAACAGGAATAAATAAATACGGATTTCAAATTTCACCGCAAGCCTCCAATGGTGCATTAGTAGGGCAATTAATTATCACCAATGTAACTACTACTAAAATTGTAAGTACGAAATACGTTACTCATACCGCTTCTGGTACTGCAGGTACTGGTGGAAAAACCTGGTCATTTAACTGGGTAGCTCCGGTAGCTGGAACTGGAAATGTAACCTTTTATGGCGCCTTTAACTTCGCTAACAACAGTGGTACATCAAGTGGAGATATTATTCGCACAAACACTTTAGTAATTTCAGAAGATCAAACTACGGCTGGAATTGCTCCTGTGAATGGAGATAAATTAGCTGCTATTTTATATCCTAACCCCATTCAAAGCGATGCTACTTTAAGAATTAATTTGGAGTCACAAGAAATGGTAATTGCTAAAATTCTTTCCTTAAACGGACAATTGATTGCTGAACCGATGGAATTTTTTGGTACACCTGGAATCAATGAGTTTGCGTTTCAAGTTCCGAGTAATTTAACAACAGGCACCTATAAATTAATGGTAACTGCAGGTAATGCAGCAAGCGTAAAAACTTTCTTTAAGAAATAATATACATTGAATAAACTAAAAAAGGGCAGATCATTTTCTGCCCTTTTTTAGTTTAAAATTTTACATGCAATTGGCCTTACTCTAATCGAGTAAAATCATAGGACCCTGGAGGTGTAACAATCAACGGCACTTTTTCTACCAGTACAGCACTCGAATCGAGTCCAAATGCTCTTTCTTCATTCATGCTTAAATTTTTAATCACGAAATACAGATTCAAAATCATTTTTGTGTAGAAATTCAACGTATTTTCATAGGATAGATATTTTTCCATTACGATGAATCGGAAGTCACCTGCAATATGCAAATCTCGTAGTGGAATATAATTACTGGTGATAGTGAGTTCACCATTTTGCACCATTTCTTGTACCACCTGACGGAACATCAAATTAATATGGGGTTCTACACGGAATCCAATTTTAAAACGGACATGCATAATTTTATCTTTCACCAGTTGTGTTACTCGATAATCAACAGTATAAGGTTCATCAATTACATCCACATGAACTAACCAATATAAATCGGCGCGTTTGGGTTGCTTTTGTAAAATGGAATAAATGATTTTATTCTCAACTTCGGTTTCCTGATAAGCAGAAGTCAAATAAATTAAATGTGTAGCGTACTTGGGAATCGTGGTGTCTTTGGATACGTCACAAATCACATCTGCATATTTTGCTAACGGAACAAATTCCACCAATTTATTTTTAATTTTTCGTGCTTCGTACCATACCCACATCATTAAAAAGATGAGCGATGCAATGATCAAGGTTACATAACCACCTTGAGAAAATTTGCTAAGGTTGGCTATTAAAAATGAAACTTCCACTACAGAAAGAATAGTGATTACTGAATAAATAAAAAATTTAGGATACTTTTTCAGATACAGATAGTAATTTAACAAGATAGTAGTCATCATCATCGTCAAAATAATGGCTAAACCATAGGCTGCTTCCATATTCGATGATTTCTGGAAAAAAAGCACAATTCCAATACAGGCTGCACACAGCAACCAGTTGATGGAAGGGATATAAATTTGTCCTCTGAAGTCAGTAGGATACTCTACTCTTCCTTTCGGTAAGAAATTCAATCGCATGCCTTCATTTACCACAGTAAACGTTCCAGAAATTAAAGCCTGACTGGCAACAATAGCAGCGGAAGTAGCTATGATAATTCCGGCAAACAAAAACCACTCGGGCATTAAAGCAAAGAATGGTTTTGCACCATTCAATGTGTTTCCTGTATGATTTAAAAGCCAAGCTCCTTGCCCAAAATAATTAGCAAGCAACGCAATTTTAACCATGCCCCAGCTTACACGAATATTTTTCCTACCACAATGTCCAAGATCAGAGTACAAAGCTTCGGCTCCTGTAGTGCAAAGGAAAACAGCTCCTAAAATCCAAAATCCTTCCTTGTAATACATCAGCAAATGAAAAGCATAGTAGGGATTTATCGCTTTAAAAACGATGGGATTCCAATAAATTTCATTGACACCAAGAATAAATAACATACTAAACCAAACTAACATGACGGGTCCAAAAAATCGACCGACGAACTTGGTACCAAACTGCTGAATAAAAAACAAGGCGAATAATATACCGATGATTATGGGTACAGTATGTATATCAGGATTAATCATGGTGAGACCTTCAACAGCAGATGCAACTGAAATAGGAGGGGTGATAATACCATCTGCAAGCAATGCTGCGCCACCAATCATGGCTGGAACAACCAACCACTTAAAGTGCATCTTACGAACCAATGCATACAATGAAAAAATTCCACCTTCACCTTTATTATCGGCGCGTAAGGTGAGCGTGATGTATTTAAATGTAGTAAGTATCGTTAAGGTCCAAAAAACACAAGACAATCCACCTAATACTAAGTCTTCATCAATGGCATGATCACCAATGATTGCACTCATAACATAAAGCGGAGATGTGCCAATCTCTCCATAAATAATTCCTAAAGTAACAAGTATTCCAGCTGCAGTTACTTTCTTATGATCAATTTGTCCGGTAGCCATTGCTTGATAATCTTATCGAAAATATATCGCAAGAAATTACGATTCAGTAGTAGATACTTTTTTACGAGTTGCTTTTTTAACAGGCTTTACATCTTGCAATGCTTCTTCCAATGTGGTTTCAAAATCGGCAAGAACATTCATGAAATAAATATATGCATCATAGGGTGAATCATACGGACTAAAATATTTATGTACATCACCATCGCTCCAAAATTTAGTACACATATAATAGAAATGATCACTCGTTTGCAGCTTGCCCCAGAACTCGATGAGATCTGGATTCATAGTGCTGAACACTTTTTCCTCCAACTTATAAATTCTGCTAGCAGCTTCCTTTTCCATAGCATTACTCAACCAAGCACTCAAGTCACGTTCTGCGTCGGCCCAACTGGAATAATCGGGTACATCATAAATATCACGCACCTTAGCCATATCAGCTGCTTCAGAAAGTGTTTTGAAATCAAAGTCTTTATGTTTCATAATTTCCATAGGGAGATGATCAAGAAACTCAAAAATTCCTGTCTCTTCCCATTGGTGCTCTCCAAACGTTTCATAATCCATGAACAAATTAACGACTTCACCATTTCCAGCCACTTTATGCACCCATGAAGCAAAGGTATCGGCTTGTAAAGGCCATTCCGCCCAATTGCGATCGCTAAATCGGAAAGCAATATCATCGGAAAGTCGATAATTTTTCAAGAACGCTTTTATTTTCAAAGTACCTGCAGGTTGATATAAGAAATTAGGAGTGCGTTCTCCTAAATAGCGATCTACGCCTTCACAAAGGATGGCTTTGTATCCCATCTTTTCTACTACAGATGCAATTTCATTATTGTAGATGAGCTCTGTATTTCTAAAGACTTTAGGAACTTGATTAAAATGCTGTTTAATTTTTGCCTTATGCATTTCTACTTGTCGGCGGAACTCATTCTTTGAATAAATAAAGCTCAACGAATGATAATAGGTCTCAGATATAAATTCAACACATCCTGTGTTCGCTAAATCGACAAACGACTGCAATACATCGGGGCGATGTTTTTCGAATTGCTCAATGGCAACACCACTGATGGAATAAGAAATTCTAAATTTCCCTTTGTGTCGATTAATCAACTCAAGCATTTTTCGATTGGTTTTCAGATAGCATTTTTCTGAAACTTTATCGAGGATCAATCTATTTTTTTCATCATCCTCATAAAAATGATCACGTCCGATATCGAAAAAGGAATATCTTTTTAATCGGAAGGGCTGATGAACCTGGAAGTAGAAGCAAACTGATGGCATAGCACTAATCTTTATCAATTACGAAGATACATTTTCATTCTAAAAAAAACACCTTTTTCAAAAGAGGTTATTCACATTGTAAAAGGGGGAAATACTACTACTTAAACCATTTCTGGAATTAAATGAAAGGCGTTGTACCCTTCAATCACCTTTTTTGCAGCATGATCCCAAGAGATAATCTCGAGATCCTTATAAGCATCATGAGTCACATTTTCAACAAGTACTGGATCGTGTAATAAATTTAAGATATAAGAAGCCGCGAGATTGATATCCCAATAATCAAACTTCAATGCACCGTTTAACACTTCAGCCACGCCTGATTGTTTACTGATCACAGCAGGAATACCAAACTGAACTGCTTCCACGGCTGATAATCCAAAGGGCTCGGAAACCGATGGCATGATATACACATCAGCAATACTTAATAACTTTCTCACTTTATCTAAATTCAAGAATCCAGTCAGGTGAAAACGATGTGCGATGCCTCGTTGAGCTGCACGTTCGAGTAAGGGATTGAAATATTCACCAGTACCTGCCATGACAAAACGAACGTTTTGATCCTTTTGCAAAACTCTTTCGGCAATATCTACAAAATATTCAGGTCCTTTTTGACGAGTCAATCGACCTACAAACAACACCATTTTCTCTTTAAACATGGGAACACTTTTGAATGGCTCCACTGGTCGAATTCCATTATGTACCGGTCTTATTTTACTCCAAGGAATCTGATAATAATCGTGAATAATATGACCAGTAAAATTACTCACCGGCATCAATAAATCGGCGTACTCCATTCCCTTCTTTTCAACCTGATACACCCAACCTTTACTTTGCGGACCCCCACGATCAACTTCTAGTGAATGCACATGTACCACGAGCGGCTTTCCTGTCTTTGCCTTTATTTCCATCCCTGCAATCATGGTCATCCAATCGTGCGCATGTATCACATCAAAATCCAGTGACAAGGCTAACTTCGCTGCCAACTTTCCGAACACAGTAACTTTTTCAATGACATCACCACCGTAAAGATCATCAATCTGAAATACTTCTGCCGTTTCATCACCCACTTTAACAGTCTTTAAATACTGACTTGTCAAATTTTGTAGATCATGGTGCGGAGAGGCGTTACCGTTATAGTACGGATTCAAATGGGTATCGATAAAATGAACTTGCTTCACTTTTTTATACGTATCCGTATGTCCGATATTTCTCAATGTTTTTGCATCGATGGTATTCAAGCCAATCAAATTTAAATTCTTCACCACAAAGTCGGGATTCGACTTAGGAATGATCATAGTCACGTTTGCGTATTTAGAAAGGGCAATGCAAAGGTCGTGACAAGCCACCCCAAGTCCGCCATTTATAACAGGTGGAAATTCCCACCCCAGCATAAGGATCTTAGGCAAATCTGCTTTAGATGTGAGCTCGTCGAGGATAGGAGGGGTCGTCATAAAAATGGGTTCGGAATCTGACAAAAATAACGATTCTAGAGGAAAGACTCACTAATTCGCAATTAATTAAACAATTTTTTTTCCGAATTCCATTTAGATAAAACTAAACTTTTTGAAGATTGATTTTAATAACTTAATTTTATAGTCTTATTCACTTTCAAAATATGCATTCTCTACCTCATATTCGCGCCTTTGTAGTTCAAGGAACTTTGCTAATTATCAATGGTCTAGCGGCTTATCTAATAGTTGGATCAAAAGCTTTTAATATGATGTTAGTGGGAATTCTGTTAGGAGTTGCTCTTTGGGGTACCGCTTGGTATTGTAATAAAAAAGCAAAGGCCATTTGGATCGGCTTTGGATTATCCTTAGGAGGAATTATTGTATTTACTCAACGGACCATTGCCAATTTCCTTTCCTTAATAGGAATCATTCAGCATGAAATGAATTTTGATGCATACAACAAATCCATCATGGTGGTGTTATACATTATGATGTCGTGTACGTGTATTTGCGGATTGATGCTCTCGTACACTTATTTACCTGAAAGAAAAAACTAAAACAGCTATGACTAAGATCAAGATTAACTCGAATGGCTCTATTCGCGTAGAGGGTGAATTTGAAATTATTGACGCCAATGGCAATCCTTATGATTTAGCAGGAAGGACGGTTGTCTCTTTATGCAGATGCGGGCTTTCTCAGAACAAACCCTTTTGCGATGGTTCGCACAGAGGAGAGTTTATGAATGAATCAGTAGCCTTTGCCTTACCGCCTCCTAAGCCAAAACCAGAATAATACAACTAGTCTTTTTCGAGGAAAAACGAAGTTCCGCCTACCCAATCGAGGTTTTCATTGTAGCGAACACCAATCATCTTTCCTTTACTCATCCTTCCTAAATTGATGGTGAGTGTAGGTCGAGATTCGCCTTCGCCCCAGAGGTAAAGAAGACGAATTTCACATTTTACAGGTCCAGTGGGGGATTGCAATGCATCCGCGTACTTTACTTTTTTCTGAAGAATGTAGTTTGATGGATTTTCCAGCGTGAGAATATCTAATTTCTGCACATCAAAAACTACACCTTGTCCGCTGAAGCTAAATAATGGTTTTAACACCCAATTTTCGAGATCATCGGGAATGGAAGGAAGCTCATGCACAAAATAACTTTTAGGAATGCTGGGACCACTTAAGAAAGGCATGGTATATTTAGAAATCCTAAAAAACCAATTCGGGTGAGCCACCCATTCTACGTCGACATCTTCCGTCAAATTAAATTGTAAATTCAAATCCTTTCTTTGTCGAAGTTCATCAAAAATAACACGATTGTAAATTCTTCGAATACGCGTTTTCTTTCCATTATTCATGTAAAAAAGATGATGCCCTTCTCGAATCACTTCGGTTAAACATACTACTGGAATTCCCAAATACAATCGAGTGCAATAAAAATCGATTTGTGTTTTTTGCTTCCAAGGTTCTATTTCCAATAAAATAGTTTCATTAGGATCTTGCTTTCCAATGACTATCTCTTTCATTCTTGCTAAAAAAGTTTCATGCGTATACCCATTAAACTTATTATCGAAACCTGCTGGAATTGAAAAGTGTTGTCGATACTTGGTAGAAAGCCATTCTTGATAACAAAATAAGGAAGCGAAGCCTTGCAATTCGATGAGCTGTGGTATTAATCCACCATTACCATCTTCACATATTGCAAAATCAATAGCAATTAATTTGGAGTGACTATCCTCATTACTCACTTTCAATCCATCCGGAATCGCATTTTCCGAAATATTTTTAAAATCAGGTTTAACAATTACATCAATAATATCTTCCCCAGCTTTTACGACCAATTGCCTGAGGGCTTTGTCCATAAACACGGGTGTTTCCGAAACTCGGAAATCAATATTATAATTAAAAGTACTATTCAAATCCTTCAAAAACCCCTCGTACTTTTCTTGGGTAAATGAACTATTGTATGCTTCACGAATAGACTTTATCATATTAATTATTTATCTGATTAACTTTTTCTTGAAACCGACTATCATTTTGTAAAGTCATAAATGCTGGTTCTATTCTACAACGTGTTGCATCCTTAAATCCTTTTTGAATAGCCACCTCCAAAAAAAGAAAACAATCTGCTCCATTTCCATCCATCGCTGCACTCACTGCAGATAAATACCATGCTTCAGTATTTTTTGGATCCACCATTCGATAGATGCTGGAAAAGTAAGCACTTTGTTCTTTATGTAAAGCAGTGATAGCACGGTTAAGCGACATATACGAAGAAAGACTAATCACACCACGAACACGGTTTTTCATATCCTCAAAAGCTTGTGGACTTTTAGTTGCACTTGTAGATTCCCATCGTTCAAATTCCGTTCTCCACCAGCCGGTATCTTTTGATCCTAATGCACGCAAGAAATAATCACGATTCTTTGATTCTATTTGCTTGAATTCACTCTCTACAGAAAGCGCTTGTTTATATTCGATGGAATTCATCAACTTTTGCAGAGCAGCTTCCACAGTTGTGGTATTCAACATCCCTTGAAAATTCTTTACCATATTTTTATAAAGCTCCACTTTTTCGATCACATTTGAAACTGAATCGGACTGATGTTTTAAAAATGAAAGTGCTAACTCCAATTGTTTCGTATTTACTGGAGTAAAACGATCACGTTGTGCAATAGCCGTAAATGCAATAAACGCATTTTCCATCACCGATGCTGGAGGCCATGCATGATCACCAGAAAAGCGGATCGTTTGATAGCGACTCATCATGCGAGGATCTTGCGTTTTAAAATTCAAAATTTCCGACAAATTCATGTCACTGTTCCCTGCAATTCCAACAATCAAATTCGGTGGAACTCCTGTCCATGATCCCGCTGGTATACCTGCTCCACAAACAACGAGACCTTTAACGCCCGAAGGAGAAAGAGCAAGAAGAGATGCAACGCGGGCGCCACCACTAAATCCTCCAGCGAAAATTTGATTCGTATCTACTTTTTCGATGAGAAGGCACTGGTACAACATCGACTGAATGATATTTGCGGTTTGCTCAGCACTGTTCCCATTTTTAGATTCTTTAGCCGCTATTAAAATAAAATCATAGGCATCCGCTAATGATTCATACTCCCCTAAAGGAAAATCAGGATCACCATGTGGATCGAATAAAATCAGTATGGGAAACTTTTCCTTGGAAGAAAATCGGGTAGGGTAGTAGACAGAATAATGGAGATTCGCGTTGAGTTGACATGGTTGGGCACTAAAGGCATGACCTGATTTTTCTATTGGGGCGGACGCAACTTCAGCATTAGATTCCAATTTGGATGGTTCTGTTTTCTTGCCAGAGCAAGAAATGATCACCACAAAGCATAGAAGCAGAAATATTCGCATGAACCAAAAATAGTGGTTGCAAGCATTCATTTATCCATTATTTTTGAGAATATTTAATAATTTCTCATGCGTACACTGAACTCCCTGATCGATGAATATTCCGAAAGCCATATCCATCCTCAAAATATTCTAATTCATTGGATTTGCGTGCCAGTAATCTTCTTCAGCATTGTTGAATTTTTATTCTGTATCACCTTACCCTTAGTTGGAAACTTAGCCATTCTATCTCTTCTGTTACTCACTATTTATTACTTTTTATTGTCAAAAACATTGTGGATCGGAATGCTCATTTTGGGGCTGATTTGTATTACCATAGCCTTCTACATCAATGTGCATTTCTATGAACATCGCTTTACTATATTCTTGGTATTATTTGTTTCGGCTTGGATCGGTCAATTTTTCGGACATAAAATAGAGGGAAAGAAACCATCCTTCTTAAAAGATTTGCAGTTTCTGTTGATTGGTCCGGCTTGGTTGATGGTGAAACTTTATAGAAAGGCTGGCATACCTGTTTAGGGAGATGGAAGGATCATCAGCAACCATTACTTTGCTTCTAGAGTGGCTCACGTGGGTACTCTTCTTCTTTGCGTGGGCCATCTTAGTCAAGACGGCATTGCGTCGTTTAAAAAAGAAAAATCCAAATCAAGAAATAAAAGATCGCAAAGCCTATTATTTCGCTATGATCTTTGGTATTCTATTACTCATCTTTATTTTACTTTTTTGCGTAGATCCTTTCATCAGCTTTCTGGTAAATGAAGAAGTGATAGAAGCAGAAAATGGACCGTATGTTTTTTGGGGATTAGCGACTTTGCTATTTTTCGTAATCCCTTTTATAGTTGCAAAATTGGGGAGGATGGTTTTTCGAACGAAGATTTAGCTGCTGGCTTCTAGCTTCTAGATGCTGTGTTAAAGCCTAAAAAACGTTGACCGGTAAATAGCCAACAGGAACTAATTGATTGCATAAATACAATCAAATCTGTGAAAATCCTATTAATCCGTGTCATCAGCGTTCAATTTAAAAAATTCTAAATTTTGGAAATTTTACTTACTCGAAGGAACAAAATTCCAAATCCAATAATATTAAACTAGTTCCAATTCAAATCACCCGATAATTCCGATACTCAAACAATCTTTTTCCTGTTTGCTTCTCCACAAAATGCAGGATTTTATTCTTTAAACTCAATTTATTTTGTCGGGTGTCGTAATAAAATACCCAGTCCATGTTTTCAATACGACTTTTCATTGGGGTAGGATGAGTTGATGTAAATTCCTCCAATGAGTCAATTCCTGAATAATCAAAAAGTTCTTCTTTTACCTTCGCTTTTACTTTTTCATCTGTATGCCAAAGGCGATGAAAACTCTTTTGCTTTTCTGTTTGATGCGCTGGATTTTTTACCCAACCATAATGAAAAATTCGAGCATTAATCTTTTTTACTTTTAAAGGTCGCTCGTCCTTTCTAAACCCTTGTGCATCTTTATAGGAATGAATTTTACGATCATTACGAACAATTCTCACTTCGTGCCGATACCATTTACGTGAATTACCAACATAATGATAACTACCATAAAAATGAATGTAATTAAACAGAAGTCCCTCAACCTTCACATCATTATTATATTGTTCCATAGAAGATCTAATGACGGAATAATCATTTTCATGAATCACCTCATCCGCCTGTAAATAAATACACCAATCTGCTTGCGGAGAAACGGCTTGTAACGCTTTGTCAGTCTCAACAGCTAACACGCGACCACCTTCGCGAAGAGAATCATCCCAAACAGAAGGAACTACTTTTATTTTAGGAGAATTAATAGATTGAATTAAGTCAGCAGTGGTATCATCAGAATTTCCCAGACAAACGATTAACTCATCTACCAACGGCAATAAAGAAAGAATGCTTTCCTTAACAGGATAATCAAACTTGACAGCATTGCGAACAAAAGTAAATCCGGATACAAACATGAGGGATGATTAAACCAATTCAGTGCTTACAAATTTTTCCCACTCTTCAAACTGAGCGTTTTTCATCACGCGAGGAAATTTATTTTGAGAGCCCATCTTTCCGTTCTTCTCCATCCAATTCATAAAGACTTTAAGAGGCAATACTTCAACAAAAATTTCTTTTAAGGCCGATGTCCGCTCGACGCGATAATCATCGTTCAATATTTTTAACTTCTCATCTAAACTCAACTTCAATGCAGCTACATCTACTTTATCATCGGTGCCGATGTACCATTTATGAGCGAACATGGTTCCGTGCTTTACACCTGAAACAGAAAATTCATTGATGCTGATGTTAAACTCATCGGAAACCATTTCAATCGCTTTATTCATATTGTCGACGCTCAAATGTTCTCCACACAAACTCAAATAATGTTTTGTTCGACCTGTAATAATAATTTCTGCTTGTTCTACATCGGTAAATTTAATCACATCGCCAATCATATATCGCCATGCACCAGCCACAGTAGAAATAAGCAACGCATACTCTTCGCCGACTTCCACTTCATCAATCAACAATGTTTTTGGCTTACGCACCAATTCACCATCTCCATTAAAATTTTCGGAAGTGAAGGGTACGAATTCGTAAAATAATCCATTATTCACCACCATGCGCATCGAACGATTATTTTGTTCATGCTGAAAAGCAATAAATCCCTCCGATGCTAAATACGTCTCGATATAGGTCAATGGATGATCAATTAATTTTTCAAAACTTTTCCGATAAGGCTCAAACGAAACACCACCGTGCACATAAATCGTGAGGTTGGGCCAAATATCGTGTATGGTTTTCACTTGATACTTTTCAATGATTCGCTCGATGAGTAATTGACACCAAGCAGGAACACCGACCAGGATACCAATGTCCCATTGACGGGCATTATCTACAATCTCATCTAACTTGGTATTCCAATCTTTCTCGCGCGAAATTTTTCTTCCAGGCTTATAAAAATGCTGAAACCAAAACGGAATTTTACTGGTTGTAATTCCACTCAAATCACCTTCAAAATACGAACCTTGCTGATTTAAATGCGTGCTGCCACCAAGCATTAAAATACCTTTCGAAAA
>CAIXTT010000241.1 GCA_903922455.1 uncultured Bacteroidota bacterium
AGCCTTCGTGCTACTGGGTGATCCCTCGTTCTCCCATCGTCAACATCAAAAGAAACGCTGCGCTATTTTTATTTTTTATCCAAGGCATTGAAAGCGTAGCTTTCTGCCTCGGCTTAAAAAAATAACGGGATTACCCAGTAGCCTTCGTGCTACTGGGTGATCCCTCGTTCTCCCATCGTCAACATCAAAAGAAACGCTGCGCTATTTTTATTTTTTATCCAAGGCATTGAAAGCGTAGCTTTCTGCCTCGGCTTAAAAAAATAAAAACCCCGCCGATGGCGGGGTTTCTTTTGATGCATTCTGCGGAGAGTTAGGGATTCGAACCCCAGGAAGTTTAACCTTCAACAGTTTTCAAGACTGCCGCAATCGACCGCTCTGCCAACTCTCCAAGTGCGAAATTATATGATTTTGTATTACCAATTTTAGAAAAAATAAAAATTCTTACAGAATGATGATTTTTTTGAGTTTTGCAGTCGGATGGATACAAATATTTTCACCAAAAAAAATTCTCTTAATTGTTAAAAACGAACACATTAGCAAGGCATTTAAACTAATCCTTAGTCACAAACTTTACCTTTCTAAATTTGACTATTCCATCAACATAAATACGATAAATCGAGCAATTTTATTGAGTTTGATGTGACGAAAACATGACCACCTCAATAGATTAATTAAATACCTTTGATCTCAAACCTAAGCTCATGAAAAAGTCAACCCTAGTTCTGATCTGCTCTTGCTTATTAAGTATGTATTCTCTTGAAGCAAAGAATCTTCAAGCAAATTTATCTTATTCAACTTTCTTAGCTCCACAAAATGGTCCTTATATTGAAACTTACTTAACTGTTGATGGGCATTCTGTTCATTATAGAAAGAATGGAGAGGCTCTTTATCAAGCATCCATTGAGGCTAGCATTCTATTTCTTCAAGGTGACAGTATTCGCTATTTTGATAAATTCAATCTTTTAAGTCCTCAAACAGCAGATACCCTCAACGCAGTGAGTAACTTCACTGATTTACACCGTATTTCACTGCCCAATGGTACTTATATGATGGAGTTGAAAATAAAGGATAATAATGCTCCAGGATCCAAACCCTATTTGGTTCGACAAAATGTGATCGTAAACTATTATACGAATGTGATTAGTATTTCGGATATCGAATTGATCAATTCTTATACGGTATCGGAAAAAGAAGGTCCGTTGGTAAAGAATGGATATGATATTGTTCCTTACGTTGACAATTTTTATGGTGCGAACAAAAACTCATTGAAATTTTACTGTGAATACTATCATACAAAATCTGTTTTAGGTACAACTGATTTTCTCCTTACGTATCAAATTGTAAACTTTGAAAGTCATCGAATTGTTGATGCCAATACCAATTTCTCAAAACAAAATCCGAAAGATGTTGGGATCCTATTAACCGAATTCGACATTACTGAATTACCCTCTGGAAATTACAATCTAGTAGTAAATATACGTGACAAAGAAAATAATTTATTAGCTTCAAAAGATTGTTTTTTTCAGAGAAGTCTTCCACTTACATTAGCTCAAGATGCTGGTGATTTAAATTACATGAAATTAGATGTATCGACCACTTTCGCTGCAGAAATCACACAACGCGATACCATTGCAGAGTACATTCGCTGCCTATGGCCTATCAGCAGCCCGAATGAAAACACTTTCGCATTAAATCAATTGGAGATGGCCGATACAAAACTCATGCAACAGTATTTTTATGATTTTTGGCAGAAGCGAAATGCACAAAACCCACAGCTTGCTTGGTTGAATTATAAAAAAGAAGTAAATTTAGTCAATGCTAGCTATACCATCGGCAAAAAGAAAGGTTATATGACTGAAAGAGGAAGAGTTTACCTTATATACGGTGCTCCTAATCAGATTTCGAAAGCATATAATGAACCAAGCACCTATCCGTATGAAATTTGGCAATATTACACGCTAAAAAACCAAAGCAATCGTAAATTCGTATTCTATTGCCCTGAGATTGGTGGTCATGATTTTTCACTTTTGCATAGCGATGCGAGAGGAGAAGTTTTTGAATCACAATGGATGGTTATTTTAAAGAAGAGAACTGAAACGATGAACGATTTTGATAAAACCAAAGCACGATCTACCTACGGGAATAATTTTGAACAGATATTTCAAAATCCGAGATAGGACTATTCCCATTAATTATGATATTTTTGCAGAGCCGGTAATTCCGGCTCTGTGTATTTTAAAAGGCCTGTGAAAAAAATTGCTATTGTCATTCTTAACTGGAACGGAAAAGATTTTTTGAAAAAATTTCTTCCTGAAGTAATTCGATATAGCAACTCCCTCTCAAGAATTGTCATTATTGATAATGCATCTTCCGACGATTCCATTTCATTTTTATCGCAGCAATTTCCCGAAATTGAAATTGTACAGCTCGATAAAAACTACGGCTTTACAGGTGGTTATAATCGGGGCTTGCAAGGAATAAAAGAAGAGTATTATGTACTATTGAATTCTGATGTGGAAGTTTCTGAAAATTGGTTGGAGCCATTGGTTACATTCATGGACAATCATCCTGAAGCTGCAGCCTGTCAACCTAAAATTAAATCCTATCAAGATCGCCATTTATTTGAACATGCTGGAGCTACAGGAGGCTATATTGACTACTTAGGGTATCCATTTTGTAGAGGAAGAATCATGAACACATTGGAAGAAGATCATGGACAATATGATAGCATTCAGCGAGTATTTTGGGCGACTGGAGCTTGTTTATTTATCCGATCCAAGGTATTTCATGAACAAGGAGGATTTGATGATGACTTCTTTGCGCACATGGAAGAAATTGATTTATGCTGGCGAATTCAACAAGCAGGAAAAGACATTTATGTTGTTCCAGAAAGTCAAGTGTATCATGTAGGAGGAGGGACATTACCGAAAAACAATCCAAGAAAGACTTATTACAACTTTAGAAATAATTTATTCATGCTTTTCAAAAACCTACCGGGCAATCAACTTATTTTTTTGATTCCGACAAGGCTTTTTTTGGATGGATTAGCAGGTATAAAATTTCTATTTGACGGCGATTTCAAAGATACCGTTGCGGTATTTAAATCTCATCTTTCTTTTTATAGATATTTCTTCCGTAATTTTTCAAAACGCAGAAAGCAGCAACAACAAGTATTGAAACATCCTTCTCGGGGTATTTATAGAAAGAGTATCGTCGTTGAATATTTTATAAATAAGAAAAAACACTTTAAGGATTTACCAGCTAACAACTTCAGTTAATTCAGTCATGAAAATAATTTGTGTAGGACGAAACTATGAGGCACATGCCAAGGAATTAAACAATGCTGTAGAAGAAAGTCCGGTCATCTTTTTAAAACCAGAAACCGCATTAATTCCAAACAAGCAACCTTTCTTTTATCCTGCTTTTTCGAATGATGTTCATTATGAAACCGAATTGATCGTAAAAATTTGCAAACTTGGGAAGCATATTGACGAAAAATTTGCACATCGCTATTATCAAGAAATCGCTTTAGGAATTGACTTTACGGCGCGCGATGTACAAAGTCAATTAAAAACAAAAGGACTACCATGGGAATTAGCAAAGGGATTTGATGGTTCGGCACCACTAGGGAAATTCATTGAGATTGAATCCATGCAAAAAAACATTCAAGATCTTCATTTCCACATGAAATTAAATGGAGAGATCAAGCAAGTAGGGCATACGGCTAATATGATCTTCAGCGTCGACAAAATCATTGCTTTTGTTTCCACTTATTTCACGTTAAAGATTGGCGACTTGATCTTCACCGGTACACCTTCAGGGGTTGGACCCGTGAAAAAAGGAGATCATTTGGAAGCTTGGCTAGAGGAAGAAAAGGTCTTATCGGTAAAAGTAAAATAGACTTTTTCATTGTTGAAATATTTTTACAAAAAAGTTCGAATTTACAGGCTGATTTTCCTTAATATTGAGTAATGTTTCTGAAGGGATTTCTGAAAATATTTTTAGTTCTGTTGATCACAGGATTTGCACTACCATTTCAGAGTACGGCTACGCATATTGTGGGTGGAGAAATGAATTACAAATATCTTGGAAATAACGTTTATCAAATCAATTTAACGGTATATCGCGACTGTTATAATGGAGTTCCTCCATTTGATAATCCCGCTTCCGTAGGTGTCTTTGATGCGTTGACCAATCTTTATATTCGTCAAAAATTTTTCAATTTCACATCACTTGATACTGTGCCCCCTACCATTAATTCACCGTGCTTTATCCCTCCTACTGATGTTTGCTATGAGGTAACCACCTACACCGACACGTTAATTCTACCGCCCGCTAGTGGTGGATATATTTTATCATATCAGCGCTGTTGTCGTAACATGACCATTTTAAATATTATAACACCTAGTGATGTTGGTGCAACCTATGAAGCATGGATTGCAGGTACGAATACTTTTTCTCAAAACAGCAATCCCGTTTTTAATAATTGGCCACCTCCATTTATTTGTGCAGGAACACCCTTTATTTTCGATCATTCGGCTTTTGATTTTGAAGGGGATTCTATTTTATATGAATTAGTCACTCCGTTTGATGGAGCTACTCCCATCAATCCAATGCCACAACCACCCGCAAGTCCTCCGTATCAAAATGTGACATTTGCTTTTCCATATTCACAAAGTGATATGCTTGGGGGAACACCTCCATTCGCAATAAATCCTGCGTCAGGTTTACTCACTGCCTTTCCAACTACATTGGGTCAATTTGTTGTGGGAGTTAGAGCTAAGGAATTTAGAAATGGAATATTAGTTGGTTATACACGAAGAGATTTTCAACTGAACGTAGTTCCTTGTCCTACCCTGGTAGTTGCAGCGATACAAAATCCGTTAATCCGATGTGGAAGTAATTCGGTCACCTTTCAAAATTTTAGTTTTAATGCAGGAACTTATCATTGGGATTTTGGATTAACAACAAGTACAAGTGACACCTCCAATGCCTTCTCTCCTACTTTCGTTTATCCCGATACAGGGGTGTATACCGTGACGCTAATTGCATACTCTTTTTTAGATCCAAC
>CAIXTT010000242.1 GCA_903922455.1 uncultured Bacteroidota bacterium
AAAAATAAAGCAGGTGAAGAATCCATCTTAATGGAAAACGCTCGCCTTTGTGATTTCATAGTTGATCCTCATCAAAAAATTTATTACTTGAGTGATCATGATTCCAACTGGACATTCAGGATTGAGTTGATGAAGATTCTTCCTACGGATGACAGTACAAAAACATATCCCTATTGCTTTAAAAGTACAGGTATCGCACCTCTTCAATACATCATTACAGTTCCCGTAAAAACAATTACGAACGATGATGGATCTGAAGAAATAATTGAAGAAGATGATATAGATGATGAAATCGAAAAAGAAGATAGCATATTAGGAGAAGTAGAAACGGGAGTTGATATTGAAGAGATCGATGGGATGGGTGAAGAAGGAGAAGAAGATGCGGTAAGCGAAGACGAAGAAGATGCTGAAATGAATTTTGATGATGCAGAAGAAGATCAAAAAGAAGATTTTTAAACTACCCGAAATAGCTATTGATAAACCATACAGGGGCAGAAGTATTTCTGCCCCTGTATAATTTATAATTATTCTTACCTTCTTTTATTCTCTTGTAAATTAAAAAAGATATGAAATCAACACTCATCGTCATTGGAGGCCCTACTGCTGCAGGCAAATCGCCTTTAGCGATGAATTTTGCGCGTCATTTAGACACAGAAATTATTTCTGCCGATTCCCGCCAATGTTTTAAAGAAATGACCATCGGCACAGCTAAACCACCTCGCGAAGATTTGGAAGAAATCAAACATCATTTTGTAAACTCTCATTCTATTCAAGAACATTTTAGCGCTGGCATTTTTGCAGATGAAGCGAAGAAAGTGCTGGTTGAATTGTTTAAGAAGAAAGAGTATGTTGTTTTAGTGGGTGGCACAGGACTTTATATTCGTGCATTAACCGATGGATTAGATGAATTACCATCAGTAGAAATAAGCACCAGAGAAAAAGTAAAATCCATCTTCCGAGAAAAAGGAATTGAAGCTTTATTAGAAATCATTCGAGAAAAAGATCCTGCTTATTTAGCTAGGGTCGACACGCAAAATCCTTCTCGACTCATGCGTGCTGTTGAAATTCTTTTGCAAACGAATGAAAAATATTCTGTTTTATTGGGAAAAGCGAAAGCTAAACTTCCTTATCAAGTACTAAAACTGGTGCTGAATCCTGAGCGTTCCGTACTCTATAAAAACATCGATCAGCGTGTAGACCAAATGATGGAAATGGGGTTATTAGATGAAGTAACATCATTGGTTCCAAACAAAGCACTTACTACATTGCAAACGGTAGGTTATAGTGAATTGTTTGACTATTTAGATGGACAAACTACATTAGAATACGCTGTAGACAAAATAAAACAGCACAGCCGCAACTACGCCAAGCGACAAATCACTTGGTTTAAAAATCAAGGCGAATTTATTTTTCTTAATCCTGCTTTAGATTCACTTTCTCCAACAGAAATCATTCAATTGCAAAGCCTCTCTAACCCCTAATATCTACACCGCCTTCATCGCAAAATGATGACTGGTAATATTAAATCCATACATTAAATACATGCGATGCGCATCATATCGTTGGGGATTACAACCCGAATCAAGATGCAGTTCATTGCAATGTGCTTCTTTCGCAATAACTATCACAGGATCTAACAATTTTCTTGCACACCCTTTCTTTCTTTCGTCAGGAAGCGTACTTTAATCATCAATATAAATTGATTTCCCAAAATGTAAATGTTCGGTAAATCGAAATCCTAATGCTGCTTTTACATCATTGCCTTCACCTAAATAGATCAACCGATATCCACGCTGCATCATTCCACCAAAATGGTTTCGATGATTCCTTCGCTGAGTTGCGGGCTTAAGGCGGACATGACATTGGTTACCTTGAGCAAATCATCTTTAGTATTTATTTCAAATATGTGCATAACTACGATTATTAATTCATTCAAGTTTAGCAATTTCCTAATTAATTTAAAATTATCCAGAAAGCTTATCTATAAACAATCACAGAAAGACTTTTCCTTTGTAATTTGGAGCCGTAATTATATAATTTATGAGGACGCTAACCCTAATCCTATTATTTCTCGGATTTCAACTTCAGGCACAAAATAAATTCGTTACCGAGTATCGATATGATCAAAAGGTAACCATATCGGATGGAGGCAATTCAAACGCTGGACCCCTAATTAAAATTTTAGCGGAAGGCAACGGAAAATCACCAAGGTCTACATTTTACTATTTATCCTTTGGACAATTGATGAAAGTAATTACACGTGAACCCAAATTCGTTTATAATATCGAATCGGAATCGATGCGATTAAGTGGTGATGTAAATTACAAAGGATTTGATGTGAGCGATTACCTCCTCCCGGCCGAAGTAAAATTTGCTTTACGCCAAAAAGCAAGGAGTGGCTTGTTTTGGGATCGCCCACTTTCAGCAAAAGTGGATTCAGGAAAAATTGTATTGGCATCATACAACGATACCGACACAATTAGTCCCCAGTACACCGGTTTTGATCTCATCAACTTTGAATTTAAATTTGGTAGTACTGCAGATCTTACTGCACAAGTAAAAATCATCAATAGTTATTATGACGCCATCGCCGATCTCGACAGAGCGGTGGGGATGTTACAAGGATTGAACCCTTATGACTATGAAAATTTCAGAAATAATCAAAAGAACTTAATGGAATCTGAAACATTTTTAAGGCAAGCTCAAAATGCAAATTATCATTTAAAGCTACCCTTGCAAGTAAAAGACCCAGGCAGACTACTTGAAAAAATTAATATTGTTCAAAACATATTGAATCTTAAAAAAGCCGAGTTTGGTCAGGTATTAAGTTCGTTGCATCTTACCTTTTTCGACAAAGGACTTGGTTTCATTCGAAACAAAAATTACAACAAAGCCCAGGAATATTTTTTATTGACATTGGAAGTAAATCCAATGTTCACTCCTGCCCTATTCCAATTGGCCTTCATCGATTTTACCCAAGGAAATTTGCACGAGGCGGTATGTAAGTCAGACGATATTTTATATAACATGCCCGTCGACCCAGAAACAAAAGATTTCACATTTGATTTACTTAAGGAAATTTATTTAGTTTACATTCAACAAGGCGATAAATATTATACCAAGAATAAATTTCGTAAAGCCATCGACGAGTATGAATCGGCGCGTAGCATTTGCGAAAAATACAATGGTGTTCCATGTGGTGAAGAGTTGAGTCGTGGAATGTCATTGGCTAAATCAGGCATCTACAAAGAATATTTAGAAGACGCTCGCGAATTGATCATCATCAACGAATTTAGTCAGGCAGAAATTTTAACACAGACTGCCATTCAATTTCAAAACAACAATAAAAAATATATCCCCGACGGAACGGAAGCAACCAATCTGATGGAGGCCATTCGTCAGAAAAAATACGATCATATCATCTCCCAAGCCATCCGTCTCACCGATCAGAAAATGTACGATGCTGCGCTGGAAAAACTTGAGGAGGCAGTTCGATTGGCCGAGCTGCAACATCTAAAGCCAAATAAAGATTTTAGAACGTTAACCTACAATGCTGCTCGACCTCGTACACTAGAATTTATTTTTGAAGGATCTAGTTTTGTAAAAAGCAATAACCTCACGGCGGCTCGCGAAAAATATTCGATGGCTACAAACGCTCAGCAAAATTATTTTTTGCTGGAGGATAAAGAAATTAATAAGCAACTTGAAACTTTGCGCAAAAGCATTTTTACTCAGCAATGTATCAACGCGCAAAACTCCGTCGACTCAGCTTACAATAAAGGACAAGATGTTGAAGCTGAAATGAAATTTTTGGAAGCCAACACTTGCTATGAGCATGGAATTACGGTTGCCAGCAATAATCGCGAATGTGAAATTAATGTGGACAGTCTGGAATCTGCCATTCAAAATATTCGTACAGCCGTTACTTACTTGGAGTTGATGAAAGAAGTAAGAAATGATGAAATTAAGGGACGATTTCAGGCCTCGATGGACAACTACGAAAAAGCATCCAAGTATTATCTCGAATTCAAGATTAATAATTTCGGACTCGATCATGATCCTGATTTATTTGCATTCATTAAAAACAAAGGTTCCAATGGCATGCTCAATTATGCGGCTATCCGTTACCGTGAGCAAAATGAATTGGATCATTCCTTGGCATTATACAAAATACTTATTGATCGAAACTATGATCTCGAAATGATTGAAGGTTCGCTTTATAAACTTGGGTTTCAGCTCGGACAAACCGACAAAAAACTCAACCCCGGCTCTTCGTGGCGTGAACTCGTAAAGGTTTACACCAACGAAAACAAAAAACTAAAAAGACTTCGTAAAGGGTATAAGAAGGGATTTAAGAAGAAATAGTAAAAAACTTTTGCTACATCATAGTTTTAGACCCTCCTCTGCATTCAAATCGAATTTGAATCCGACTAATTTACCATATTAGCAATTTTCGCAGAAAAAAAATTCATCTATACAAACTATCTATAACCTCGTCTTTTAAGGCGAGGTTATAGATAAACTCCCCATTCATTATCCCTCCTTCCAAAAAATTGGATCAAATCCAATTTTTTGGAAGGAGGGGTCTGTTATAGAGGTAGATTCATGTAACCTCGCCATGAATGGCGAGGTTACAAATAGGAATATGACTATCCAGCTATAAATTATTTCGTTTTCGACGCGTCTGATAAAAACTTCGCTAAACCAGAATCTGTTAATGGATGTTTTAACAAATCCAAAATCGGTTGTAATGGACACGTTGCAACATCAGCACCGGCTTCTGCACATTTAACAATATGCATAGTATGACGAATGCTTGCTGCTAATACTTGTGTTTCGTAGCCATAAATTCCATAAATATGAACGAGTTGTTCAATCAACTCAATTCCATCAAAAGAAATATCATCTAAGCGACCGATGAAAGGCGATACATAAGTGGCACCTGCTTTTGCTGCCAACAATCCTTGACCGGCTGAAAAAACTAATGTGCAATTGGTTTTAATTCCCTTTTGAGAAAAATAACGGATCGCTTTAATTCCGTCTTTAATCATCGGAATCTTCACAACAATTTGTGGATGCAAGTCGGCCAACTCTTCCCCTTCGCTCACCATACCATCAAAATCAGTAGCAATTACTTCAGCACTCACATCACCCCCTTTTGCAATTTCGCAAATATCTACATAGTGTTTTAAAATATTATTTTTCCCTTTAATGCCTTCTTTAGCCATCAAAGACGGATTTGTAGTTACTCCATCTAAAACGCCAAGGTCGTAAGCTTCACGGATTTGATCAAGATTTGCGGTGTCTATAAAGAATTTCATGGTTGATGATTTAGTGTTTCGCAAAACTAATATTCTAATCCGTGCAAAATTTCATTTGTTAAAAAACAGTAGTAAGATTAGATTTTGTACTTTTGTCCTGGGTAAGTCTTATACGATCAGCTCCTACAAACCTCCCCAGGACCGGAAGGTAGCAAGGATAAGTGGTTGAGCGGTGCGATATAAGTAGCTTACCCATTCTTTTTTTCTACTATTTTGGGATTGTTGAAAATCAATTTTTTCCGAAAAGTTTTTTGAGTTAAATTTGCGCAAATGCAAAGCCCTCCAGTATTAAAAACAGCGTTAAACTACGGAGCCCTCAGCGGTTTAGTATCATTCATTGTTTTCTTGATTCTATATTGGATGAACTTCAACCCATTGGGACCATCCTCATGGTTAGGAGCTTGGGTACCAATTATTTTCATGGTTTTAGCAACACGGCATTATCGGAATTATGAGAATGGAGGATTTCTTATGTACTGGAATGGATTCCGTATTAGTTTCCTCACCGCTTGCGCAGCAGCCTTTGTTTTTGGCGCTTTATCTTGGTTTTTTGTGTCCTATATAGATGGTGAAATCCTCGATCGTTTCAAACAAGAGAGCCTCGAAGCCATGGAATTAACGGAAGGAATGATGAAATCCATTATGGGAGAATCTGCTTTCGACCAATCGGTGCAAAGCATTACGAATATGGAAATGTTAGAAGTAACGAGCGGCGATATTTTTAACAAAATGATGGGCGGATTACTATGTGCCTTTATTGTAGC
>CAIXTT010000243.1 GCA_903922455.1 uncultured Bacteroidota bacterium
ATCGAACTGGATACCTTGCGCTAGAGGAAGTTCTTTAGAGTAGTTGATGGTATTCGTTTGTCGTCTCATGTACACTTTCCATGCATCACTTCCCGACTCACGACCACCGCCTGTGTCTTTCTCGCCACCAAACGCACCACCAATTTCTGCACCTGATGTACCAATGTTTACATTCGCTATTCCACAATCCGATCCTTCATGCGACAGGAAGGCTTCCGCCTCTTGTAAATCTCTCGTGAAGATAGACGATGATAATCCTTGAGGTACATCGTTTTGTTGTGCGATGGCTTCTTCCATCGTTGCATATTTCATCAAGTATAAGATAGGAGCAAAGGTTTCTTCTTGCACAATGTGATAGTGATTCTTTGCTTCGATGATACATGGAACAACATAATTACCACTCTCATATCCATCTCCACTTAATACCTCACCACCAAATAGTATTTTTCCACCTTCTTTCTTAGCCGCTTCAATGGCATTGGTAAAATCTTTCACCGCACCATTGTCAATGAGTGGACCCACTAATGTCTTACTATCTAACGGGTGGCCTATACGAATATGCTCGTAAGCTGCTTTCACTTTTTGTGTAAATTGATCGTATATACTTTCGTGAATGATGAGTCGACGTGTGCTAGTGCAACGTTGACCAGCAGTACCCACCGCGCCAAAAACAACCGCGCGTAATGCTAAATCGAAATCTGCTTTTTCAGAAATGATGATGGCATTGTTCCCACCTAATTCGAGGAGAGAACGTCCTAAACGCTCACCCACAATTTTTCCTGCTCTACGTCCAACACGAGTTGAACCCGTTACTGAAATTAAAGGAACACGTTTATCAGCTAAGAAATTATCACCTACATGTTTTGAAGAAGCAATGATTAAATTTAAAACTCCTTCGGGAACATCATTTGCAGCTAAAACTCGTTGGATAATTTTATGAGTTGCTACTGCACATAATGGAACTTTTGAACTCGGTTTCCAAACTACAACATCTCCACAAACCATGGCTAACATGGCATTCCATGCCCACACGGCTACTGGAAAATTAAAAGCAGAAATTACACCAATCGTTCCGAGTGGATGATATTGTTCGTACATGCGATGACGTGAGCGTTCACTATGCATCGTTAATCCATATAACTGACGAGACAATCCCACTGCAAAATCGCAGATATCAATCATCTCTTGTACCTCACCTAATCCTTCTTGATAAATCTTTCCCATTTCAAAGGAAACTAAACGACCTAAAGGCTCTTTATATTCACGCAAAGCATCACCCATCTGTCGAACAATTTCTCCACGCTTCGGTGCAGGAATCATTCTCCATGTAGCATAAGCTTCTTGAGATGTTTTTATAATATGTTCGTAGTCGTCCGTGGTAGCCTGTTGTACAGAAGCAATGAGTTGCCCATCAGCAGGAGAAAAAGATTCGATGGTTTCTCCATTCGTTTTTATCCATTTGGTGCCCGTACTTGCACCATAATTCATTTTATCAATGCCCAATGCTTTTAACATTTCCTCGACCTTAAAGTCGTTGGCCGCAATCGTTTCGTTTTTCATATAATACTCAATTTGAGAGCACAAAGATACGAAGAATGAGAGGGGTTTGCTAATGCTACAAATCTGGAATTTATTGCATCCTTAAAATACTGATAGACAGATCATTTTATTAAAAAACAGAATGAGTTCTACCTAAAATTGCGTTTATTAATTCAATGTTTTAATGGCAATATTTATGAGCATAATGAAGAACAGGAAGTAGCTAAAAATTCGTTGCGAAATTTACTTTATTTACGCACCGTGATGAACACTACGAATCACATTTACTTTCAGTTTACGTTTGTAATCTTCTTGCAACCATTTTACGTAGCTTTCTGAAGTTTTACTCAAGCATCTTGTAAAACAACGAATACGATATTCAATTTCTTCTTGAAGCAAATCAGATAATGCTAAGGCTCCATCTACATCCTTGCTATTTTCGACGCACATGCGCACATGCTGTAATAAAGATTTTTCAACGACAATACGAGGACGTTGGTTGGTATTAATAGCTTGTCGATGTTCGTATTCGATGTCCATGAAGATGTCTTCAGAATTACCAAAGTGCTCACGTAATTCCTCTGGCATAATGTACTTGTAATTTCTTTCGATAAGTTCATCATTCGGAATACTTTCCAAATACATTTCTGGATTTTGGAAGATGGAATTCCAGTCGACAGGCTCATCCCATAACCCAAAACGATTTAAATTATTTCCTAAATCTACCACCATAAAATCGCTTTTATTGGGCAGCACACGGGAGCCACGACCAATCATCTGAAAATATAACGTTAGCGATTTCGTAGCGCGATTTAAAATGATACAATCTACAGTAGGTTCATCAAAACCCGTTGTTAGGATACTCACCGACGTTAGTATGGCATCAGGCTTTTCTTTGAACCATTGCAATATTTCCCTTCTTTCCTTAGTAGAATGTGTGTGATCAAGGTGTTTTATTTCAAATCCTGCCTCCTGAAAAGTAGCGTAAACATATTGTGAAGTAGCAATTCCATTATTGAAAATTAATGTTTTTTTGCCCACACATTTCTCTCGATAAGCACTTAATAATTTATCTTGCATCGCATGATTATTATAAAGTCGTTCGGATGAACTAACCGTATAATCTCCACTGCGCCCTACTTTCAAAGAGTTTAATCCAACGTGATAATGATAGGTAGTTGCCTTTGCTAAAAATCCTGAAACAATCAATTTAGAAATAGATTCACCCACAATGAGCTCATCGTAATTATCCTTCATGCGAATATTTACATTCGAGCTCAATGGTGTTGCTGTTACACCGAGCACCACACCCTTTTCATAAAAACGAAATAGTTTTCCGAAAGAATTATAATGCGCTTCATCGACAATCATCAAACCAATCGAATCCAAATTCAAAATTTTATCTCTCAAACGATTGTTCAATGTTTCCACCATCGACACATAGCACATATAATCATTAGGAACAGGCAACTCTTTTACCGCACTGTTGATGACCATATTATTAACACCAAACTCTTGCAACATTTTAGCCGTTTGCGCACAAAGTTCAAGGCGATGCGTGAGAATTAAAACTTTTTTACCTGTCGCTTCAATATAACGTCGAGCTATCTCCGAAAAGATAACCGTTTTTCCACCACCTGTTGGAAGTTGATACAACAAATTGTAACGAATCGGATGATCTTTCAAACGAAATAAAATATCTTCTATGGCTTTATGCTGATAATCATAAAGCTGTTTACCAATTAACTGCTCCTGTACTTC
>CAIXTT010000244.1 GCA_903922455.1 uncultured Bacteroidota bacterium
ATTTCCTTTTCTCAGCAAGTAAATCCTATTATAACTACTTTTTGTGGCAGCACAGGTGGTTCAGCTACTTCTTGCCATGGAGCTGGTTCAGCAAGTGGTATTCCTTTGGTTTCACATTTAGATATTTCAAGTTCGGCCAGTGATAATTTGATGGATGCCATTCGTCAAATAAATGGTGCTTCTCCAATGCCCAAAGGTGGTGGCCAGTTGGATAATTGTAGAATTGCTACTATTCAAAAATGGATCGACGAAGGAAAATTGAATAATTAATCGCTATGAAAAAATCTTCTTATATCATTCTGTTCTTCTTAAATTGTTTTTTCTTCTCCGCATTTGCTCAAGAAGACTTAGACAGCATCTTAAATAGTGCCGAGGAAAAACAGAAAGTAATCACACTCGCTACATTTAAAACAACGCGAGTTATTAATTTCCATACGATTGAAACCGTTGGAAAACGTACGCTGGATTTTAGAATTTCTCATCGATTCGGACTTGTCAATTCAGGTGTAGATGATTTTTGGGGAATCGATGGTGGTGCTAGTATTCGTTTGGGTTTAGAATATAGTTACGACGGTCGATTGATGGTTGGATTCGGAAGAACGAGTTATCAGAAACTGTTAGATGGATTTTTAAAGTATCGATTGTTACGTCAAACCGAAGGCGGTGAAATGCCGTTGAGCGTAACTCTCTTTAGTGGAATGTATGCAACTATGGCGAAGGATCCTCTAAAAAAGGTAACTGGTTTCGATCGTTACGAACATTTCTACAGTCGACTTTCTTACAATTACCAAGTAATTGTTGGTCGCAAATTTGGAACTAATTTTTCTGCACAAATCGCACCTTGGTATGTTCATTTGAATCAAGTGGATTTGTTGAAGGATGCAAATGATAGTTATGGTTTATCAGGAGCAATTCGTTATAAATTCACAAAGCATATGGCGCTCACTGCAGAATATGCGTATCGATTGAATGATTATACCGATCGTAATTTTTATGATTCCTTTGGAATTGGTTTCGAAATTGAAACCGGCGGGCACGTGTTCCAAATGCATGTGACCAATTCATTCGGACTCAGTGAAAATCAATTCTTACCCTACACCGATACGAAGTGGGGAGATGGCGGAATCCGAATTGGATTTAATGTTTCGAGGGTGTTCACGCTTTAATTGTGAATTGGTGTATTGTGAATGATGAATTGTACTATCGATAGCTAATGGTCATAATGCAAGTTCAAGCTTTTAATGAAATATTTGTCAATCCTACTGATAAAATCTAAAATTTAACAACTAATTACCAAAAGCTAATATCAATAATTTAGCAACATGTAAAAGAATATTGCCTTTGACTTTAAGACAGCAAATATTTAAAAGAGTAGAAACAATTAATAATCCTTCACTAAAATTTCGGTAGGGATACCCAATACTTCGTTAAGCTTTCGAATCATTTCAAGTGTTAGTTTTCTTTTTCGATTAAGAATTTCACTCACTCTACTCTTTAGACCCATCACCTCCGCTAAATCTTTTTGTTTGTATCCGAGTTGCTCCATTCTAAATTTGATAGCTTCGATTGGATCAGGTAAGTCAATTGGAAATTTATCTTTTTCATAATTGTCAATCAAAAGTGAAAGTAAATCTAACTCATCCCCTAATTTCGATTTTTTTTTTGCATCAAATATTACCTCTAATCGAGATAACGCTTTTTGGTAATCTTTTTCAGTTTTAATAACTTTCCAATCCATGATATTAAATTTTTGAAGCGTCTATTTTATCGTACTGAGAATGATTTCCAACAAACCGAATCCATAATATACCATAGTGATAATTGATTTTAACTATGATTCTGTATTTATTTCCTTTTATGTTAAAGACAACTCTATTGTCTTCTATAAAACTTGCAGATGGATAATCTTGCTTGATTTCTCTTGGGCTTTGCCATTGAGCTTCTTCACATTCTTTATACCATGTTTTAAGCTGCTCTTCACAATCTTTGTGCTTGGTCCAGAAAGTTTTTAACGTTCTCTTTGCAATCACTCTCATAATACAAAGATATAAAAAGTTCCCAAAGTTGGAACTTTTTGATTAAAATTAATTTTTGCCATATTAAAATATTTTTTCGAAAAAGGTTTTAGTTTAATAACTATATAATTCTGAACGTTGTACGTCTTATGCGAACAATGATTTCTCTAAACTCAACCACTCTAAAGCGGATCCGCTAAATAATCTTTCTTTGATTTTATCATCGTAAGGCATCGAATCGATGAGTTTGCCAGGTTGTAATTCTCCAAGTGGAAAGGGATAGTCCGTTCCTAAAGCAAGCTGATTGGGTCCCATTAAATTCATGAGGAAGTCGAGCATCAAGGGATCGTGTACCAACGTATCCAAATAAAATTTATCTAAATATTCTCTTGGGTTGACGTTATTGTCGACAGCAACTAAATCGGGACGTACATGGAAGCCGTGCTCTATTCGACCGATAGAAGATGGGAAAGATCCGCCTCCATGTGCGAAGGCAACTTTTAGTTTTGGAAGTCTTTCAAAGATTCCACCGAAGATCATGGAACAAATAGCAAGTGATGTTTCTGCAGGCATTCCGACGAGCCAAGGAAGCCAATACTTAATCATCTTTTCCTTCGCCATCATATCCCAAGGATGAACAAAAATCGCAGCACCTAATTCTTGAGCGGCTTCAAATACAGGAAATAATTCCGGTGCATTTAAATTCCAATCGTTCACATGAGATCCAATTTGTACACCGCGTAATCCAATCTTCATGCATCGCTCTAATTCTTTTATCGCGAGGTCGGGAGCTTGTAATGGAATTGTTCCTAAGCCGATAAATCTTTTCGGATAGGCGTGAACGATAGTAGCGATATGATCATTCAAAAACATACTTACTTCTAACGCATCTGTTGGTTTTGCCCAATAGGAAAACATCACTGGAATGGTGCTTAGCACTTGAACGTTGATGTGGTGCTGGTCACATTCTTTAATCCGCGTGTTGGGATCCCAACAGTTGTCTTCGATCTCGCGAAAAAAACGATCGTCGATCATCATCTTCGCACAACACGGTTTGTGATGATCTAAAGAAATAAAACCGCCATACCCAAATTTTTCTTTAAA
>CAIXTT010000245.1 GCA_903922455.1 uncultured Bacteroidota bacterium
AAACTACACGATCTACACTTTGATCATAATAGCGCATACTTCCACCTAAAACAATTCCCACATCATAAGGGTCCGAAATTTTTTGAGCATTAATTGCAGGAACTTCCCATGCTGACATTACCCCACTTATTAGCCACGGATTGGTAAAAACGAGTAGGATTGCTAAAGAGACTATTCTTAGCCTCGACTTCCATTTTTTATTTTTCAAAACAACCGAAAATAAAATACACAATAGTATCCATGCTAACGGCGTAATGAAAAAGTCAAGAATTTTGCTTAGGAGGAAGAACATTTAGAGAATGGTTAAGATCCCGATAGCCATCGGGAACGAATCGATACGAAAGTACGAATTACGAATCAATACGAAAGCACGAGCTTGCCTGCAGCAAGCAGGTTACGAATCAATACGAAAGTATGAATTACGAATTATTACGAAAGTATGAAATATATATCAATACGAAATTACTAATTCATACGAAAGTACGTCGAGAGGTTTCGAGATACGAATCAATACAATATTCGAATTTTCGAATGCAAGTTTCATATGGCATTAGGATCTATCAAACCTTCTAGAAGTCACGACTACTACTATCTGGAATCACACTCACCTTACTCTTCATATCCACTTCCCATAAGCAGTTTGAATGCCCATAGTTCCTCCCATTAAATATCAGAAAACCAACTCGCCAATTCATCAACTCACCAATCCACCAATTCCTTTAAAGCGTATCTTTGCTTGATGAACATCGGAAGCAGAGAAGACACCATTTGCGCCTTAGCCACCGCTCCAGGCATGGCTGCATTAGCTGTAATCCGAATATCTGGCGAGAAATCATTTCCCTTGATTGAGGAGATCTTTAGATCCATAAAAGGAAAGAAGAAAGATTTTAAAAAAGTAAGCGCCTACTCTATTCACTTCGGGAAAATCATTGATCAGGATCAAATCATCGATGAAATATTAGTAAGTGTTTTTAAAGGACCACATTCGTATTCGGGCGAAGACACTATCGAAATTTCTTGTCATGGTTCCACCTATATACAGCAATCCATTCTTCAGTTGTTGATTCGCAGCGGTGCACGTATGGCGGACCCTGGTGAATTTACACTTCGCGCATTTCTCAATGGAAAATTAGACTTGAGCCAGGCCGAAGCGGTTTCGGATTTAATTTCTTCACAACATGCATCGGCACACAAAGTAGCTTTGCAGCAATTACGCGGAGGATACAGCGACACCATGCAACAGCTCCGACAACAATTGGTCGATTTTGCTTCACTCATTGAATTGGAATTAGATTTTGCAGAAGAAGATGTTGAATTTGCGAATCGTGAAAAGCTAACAAGTTTAGTGGAAGGATTACTCACTGAAATTCGACGCCTTCAAAAAAGTTTTATTGAAGGAAATGTATTGAAATCGGGCGTTAGCGTTTTAATTGCTGGAAAACCTAACGTAGGAAAAAGTACATTATTGAATGCATTGCTCAATGAGGAGCGTGCTATTGTTAGTGATATTGCGGGCACCACTCGAGATGTGATTGAGGATTATTTAGTGATTGATGGAATACAATTTCGCTTTATGGATACTGCGGGCATTCGACATTCAGAAGATGTGATCGAACAAATGGGTGTTGAACGAACACATCAACATGCGGGCAAAGCGGCAGTGCTCGTTTATGTTGCCGATCCCGAGCAAAGTGATGTCGTTGAAATTGAAACTGAAATTAAAGAACTTCAATTGCGAAGTGGAAATAGTGATGCACCAGTTATTACTGTCATCAACAAAAGCGACAAATATTCTTTTGAAAAATTGATGAAGCAATACGAGGCACTTCCCGGCCTTGTTATCCTCTCTGCAAAAGAGAAGCTGCATATCGAAACACTCAAGGCCCAATTAGCGGGCGCTGCTTTAATTTCAACCGATCAGGCAGGCCTGACTATTGTCACGAGTGCCCGACACGCTGAGTCGCTCCATTTAGCGGCAGTAGCCTTAGATAAAGTGATTACAGGCATTCATCAAAACCTAAGCACCGATTTACTCGCCTTTGAATTAAAGGACTCTATTTTTCATTTGGGAATGATCACCGGACAGATCTATACGGATGATCTTTTAGAAAATATTTTTAGTAAGTTTTGTATCGG
>CAIXTT010000246.1 GCA_903922455.1 uncultured Bacteroidota bacterium
CAACTAAATATTAATACAATTTTAAAACAACTTTTATATTGTTTAGCATATCGTTATTAACGTAGAAAATAGAAAAAACCAGCCCATAACAGCACCTACAAGAAATTGGCGGTTCAGTGGTTACATAAACATTTGTGCTTCGTATCAAGTTTATTGGTGGCAGACAGTTTTGTGCTTCGAAATCGCCAACTACTTGTAGCTGCAGAACGTCTCCTTTACCGCGGGGACGCAAGGAAGGCGCAAAGGACGCTAAGATTCTTTCTATATAAAGAATCTTTCACTTCCTATAATTTTTTCATTAAGAAAACTCTATGATAGAACTATTAGTAAATATTTTTATTGACCATTGCTTAGATTAAAGTACATCGCCTTGCGACCACTGCGCCTTCCTTGCGTCCCTTGCGGTTAAAATTAATTTTCATTCAACGACATTTTTTTAAAAGAAGAAGTCTGTAAATCAATCTACTATCCCTTCAACGACCTTAATTTCTTTTCATCAATGATTTTTATTTTTCCTCCTTTGATCTCGATCAAATTTTCTTCTTTGAAATCACTTAAAGTTCTAATTAAAGACTCTGTCGCTGTACCCACAATATTCGCTAAGTCATCACGCGCAATGGCCATTGAAAACTGTCCTTCGTCCTTGACTTGATATTTTTCCTGAAGTAGGATTAAAGCTTCCGCCGTTCTTTTTCTTACAGAACTATAGGCCAAGTCCACTAAACGCTCTTGTTTGTCGACAACACCTTTCGTAAGAATTTTTAAAAAGCTTCTCGTCACCGATACATTTCCAAAAATCATATTATGAAACTCGTCTTTTGGAATGAAAGTAATTTCGGAATCTTCTAAAGTTTCTGCTGATTCATTATAAGGTTTCTCCTCTAATAAACTCGTGTAGGCAAAGAAGTCGCCTTCCTTTAAAAGATCAGTGATGAGTTCTTTTCCATACTCATGAGTCTTGAAAATCTTTACTTTCCCTTGGTTGATATAATAAAGACCATTTGGGTAATTTCCTTCAAGATAGATCGTCTCTTTCTTCTTGTAATGATTTATCTTTTTTCCTTCCAAAAATTTTTTCAATGCATTTGATCCCGCAACATCACTGATGAAGGTACTCAATCCGTCAAAGTCTTTTTCATATTCTTTTTTAAGTACCTCAGCCTTTTTTATACGACTTTCTACCGCATTTAATAATTCAGTCTTATCAAATGGTTTGGTGATATAATCATCTGCTCCTAAGTCCATGCCTTTACGCATATCGCTGCGTTCTGCTTTTGCAGTAAGGAAGATGAAAGGAATAGCTGACATCGCAGGATCTTTCCCTAAAAGATGCAAGACGCCATAGCCATCTAATCCTGGCATCATGATGTCGCAAATGATTAAATCAGGTTGTTCTTGACGCGCCAATTCTACGCCTTCTTTTCCATCAGGTGCAGTGTACACTTTGTAATGTGCTAACTCTAAAATTTCAGCAGTGTTCTCACGAACATCTACATTGTCTTCAATTAATAATATTTTCTTGTCCATATTTTAATGTTGCTGAGGAAAAGTAATTTTAATAGTTGTTCCCTTTTCCAATTCACTTTTAAGTTCTAAACTTCCGTTCATTAAATCAACATAACTTCCTACAATATGTAATCCTAATCCAGTTCCTTGAATGTTAAATGCATTTTTAGCTCTAAAGAAACGTTCAAATAAATGCTTTTGGTCTTCTTTACTAATTCCAATTCCTTTATCTTTTATTTCGATAAAAACAGAAAGGTCATTCACTTGAACAGAAACCAGTATTTTTTTGTTTTCAGGACTAAATTTAACGGCATTATTGATTAAATTAATAAGAATATTCTTGATCAATTTTATGTCTAACGAAACTTCAGCATTTCCTACATGCTGATAAACGATTTCTTGTCCTGACTTTACATTTAATTGCAAATCGCTCACTATTTCCTTCACTAAATGTGGCAAATCAAATTTCCTAAATTCAGTATGTACTTTTCCTTCTTCCAATTTGCTAAGCGATAAAAAGTCACTCAAAATGTCATTTAAATTGTTCACCGCTGATTTGATTCTAGAAATATGTTTTTCTCTTTTGTCATTATTTGCGGTCTCTACATATTCAGAGATAAGGCTCGCTGAAGAGAGAATCGTGGTCAAGGGTGTTCTGAATTCATGAGAAGCCATAGAAATAAACCTTGATTTTAAATCATTAAGATCTTTTTCCTTCTCCAATGCAAGTCGTAATTCTTCCTTCGACTTCTCCAATTCCCGAATGGCTTCTTGCAAAACCTTCGTTCGGTCAGAAACTTTCTTTTCCAATCCTTCATTGGTAGTGATGAGCGCTGCAGCTACACGCTCTAATTCATGTTGCTTCTCTTTAACAGTGACCTCAATTCCTTTTCTAACAGTGATGTCTATAATAAAGGCAACAACAAATTTTTGCCCTTTGATTTGCACTGGGCTCAAACTTATTTCCACTGGAAATTGTGTTCCGTCTTTTCTTTCTGCAAAAAGATCCATTCCCGTACCCATGGGACGGGCATATAGTTCTTTGCTATAATTTTCTCGATGATTGTGATGATGTCCTCTAACATTGGATGGAACTATATCTTCAATCTTTAATTCATGTAATTCTTCATCGGTATGACCCAACATCCTAGCTGCAGAACTATTCGCCATACGAATTCGCCCTTCCATATCCGATACAATGATCCCTTCCGTGGCATCTTTGAAGACGGTATCAATAATTTCACTTCTGTTAATTTCATCCATAATTCTCATTCCAAGTCTACGCAATAAATGTAATTATTTTCATAGACTTCGGAGAATATGGAACTCTACTAAAATCAGACATCTCCTGTTTTAGGATGATTCGTGTTGATGCCTAAAATGCTATATAGCGGGCAAATACCAACAACGCCTGTAATAAATGGGATGAGACCTAAAAGCGCCCAAGGACTGTTGTGGTATACAAAAAACATGGCGATGGTCACACCTAGAAATACTCTAATTACCCGATCGGTAGAACTTTCATTTGTTTTCATGATGTTGCAGTTTAAATTTGATTTTCAAAAATAAACTGCTAAATCGTTTTTGTAACTATCAAAAATCAGCTCAAAAAATGATCTTTGTCAGACTCTACAAAGTAAAACTTTCATGCATCATGGGTATGACAATGTCTGAAAAACCCATTCCATGCAAATGCTTTTTAAATGTCAATTGCGCTTCTTTTTCCCCGTGCACTAAGAATAAGCGCTTTACCTTTGAAGTGTCCTGACATGATAAGTATTGCATGAGTTCTTCATAGTCCGCATGAGCACTATAAGAACCCATCACTTTAACACTTGCTCTTAAAGGAATCAACTTACCAAAAATTCGCACTTCCGATTCTCCTTGGATCATTCTATCGCCTAAGGAACCCGGCGGAACAAAACCAACAATTAAAACGGTGTTTTTAGCGTCCATAATATTATTTTTTAGATGATGCTTTATCCGACCCGCTTCCATCATTCCAGAAGCAGAGATAATAATACATGGCTCTTGTTTTTCATTCAACTTCTTCGATAATTCTACGTCGCGGATATAATGTAAGCTCTCAAATCCAAATGGATCATCATCTTTTTTCATGTACTCAACAATTTCCGGATTGAACGAGTCCCTATGTTTCCGCATGATGGCAGTAGCACTGATAGCAAGAGGTGAATCTACATAAACTGGAATTTTCTCGAGTTGTCCTTTGTTGAAAAGACGATTGAGTGCATAAACGATTTCCTGTGTCCGACCTAAACTAAATGCAGGAATAATTAATTTCCCTTTGTTTAAAATACAAGTTTGATGTACTACTTTCAATAATTCAAGTTCAGTGTTTTCTACATCTTCATGAAGTCGGTCGCCGTAAGTGGATTCCGTAATGATATAATCTGCTTGAGGAAATGGTTGAGGTGATTTTAAAATATAATCGTTGAATCGGCCAGTATCTCCTGAAAAGAAAACTTTTACCTTTTCTTCAGGCTCATCAAACTCTAAATTAACAGCAGCGCTGCCTAAAATATGTCCCGCATCCGTAAAATGAAAACGAATATGCTTATCGATAGCCACCTTCTCATTGAGCTCCACGGGGACAAATAATTTCAAAGCTTCTTGCACATCTTCCAACGTATAGAGTGGATCTATTTCTTTTTGCCCATTTCTAGCTCGTTTTCTATTGAGATATTTTACATCACTCTCTTGAATATGGGCGCTGTCTTCCAACATAATAGTACACAAATCAAGAGTTGCTAGTGTACAATAAATAGGACCAGAAAAGCCTTGTCTTATCAAATGAGGAATATTCCCCGAATGATCAATATGAGCATGCGACAAAATCATATAATCTACTTCTGTGGGATCAAATCCAAAATGCCGATTCATATCCGCATTGTCGCCACCTCGGTTTTGAAAGAGTCCGCAATCGAGCAATATTTTTTTACCACGATCTGTTGTAATGAGATGCTTACTTCCAGTAACGGTTTGTGCGGCTCCGTGAAATGTTATTTGCATATTAAATTTTCTCTGCGTTTTTGGTTCTATTAGTTTCTAAGCAATTGTGAAGAACATTATTCCATCGAACTTAGCGCCTCTGCGCCTTTGCGAGACAATTTTCCATCTTCATCTTTTCGAGAAATTTGTTCCTAGATGAATTTACTGTGTAAATATAAGAAAAGTAATAAATTGCAACGTATTTTTGTTAGTCAATCAATCTATGATTAAAATCAGACTGCTATTCATCCTTTGCTTATCCATCCTGATGGGATTACAACTCTATGCTCAGGAAAATACTCGAGAAGTAGTTTGGAATAAAATAAACGGACTCACAACAGATGATTTCAAAAGGAATTTAGCCAATGTTCCGCAAAAGCAAAAAGTGGGTCGGAATACCTATGCTCAACTAGAAGGATATATTTATTGCGGAATTAAATTTTCGTATGAGCAAAAGGGAAATAATTTGAAGTACGAGATCTATTCATTTATGGAGCCATCGCAATCCTGGATCAGCGACAAAAGCAATGTAGGAACCCTCGAGCATGAACAAGCCCATTTTAATATTTCTGAAATATATGCTCGTAAACTCAAATACGATTTACGAAATGAATGGAATTTAAAGAGAGCGAAAAAGAAGTACAAGCAGATGTTTAAATCGCTGTTAAAAAAACAAGCTGATTTCGACAAAGATCATCACGGCGAAGTAGGAGTGGAGCGGAAATGGGAAATATGGATTGCCGATCAATTGCGAGAGTTGAATCAGTATGCGGATAAGAGCTTAAATTTGAGACGGTGATGTTCTATTCCCTCTCTAATATTGACTTAACTTGTTTTTCAAATTGCTTTTTGGTCGGTAGATAGAGTTGATATTGCTTTGAGGAATCTTTAAAAAATCTAATACATAAGGGTCTTAAATCAATTCAGCTGGTGTACTTGTTGGTTTATTTTTTACAGATAAATGCAAAACCTCTTTTTTATTTTTACTAAGAACAAGCCGCTCATATAATGAAGAGTAAATTTGACGTTCCAATTCTCGCTTTGACCAATTTTCGTGGATGGATTTTTCTTCATACGAATATTAGTTGGAATCAAAACAGAATAGATACCCTTTAATCTTTAAAAAAACACCTCGGTAGCACCACTTCCATAACGCTCATAGGAGCCATCACTGAACTTTAAATTGGATTCGCGGAGTATTTGGCGGATTTCAGTTTTGAGTCGACCATTGCCAATGCCATGGATAAACACAATGCTTTTCTGTTGTCGCAAATAACATTTGTCGAGCTCTTTCTTAAAATGCGCCAATTGTATTTGAATGATCTCGGCATTGCTTAATCCCTCAATGGAATGTGTGATCTCTTCAATATGTAAATCAATCTCAATCAACGATGGCGACAAACCATGTTTTCGCAACAAATCATTGCCACCTTGTTCCCGCTTGATGATTTTCTTTTCTTCTTTTATGATGGGCGTTTGGCGATGCTCATTCTGTAGTTTCTCGAGCAACAAATCCATGTTTTCTTCCGTCGATTCATCCTCATGAAATAAAACCATCGACTTCGCAAAAGAAAGTGGAGTAGAAAGGTGTGGAAATTGCTGTGAAAGATCAGGCAAGGTTAATGAAAAGTTTAAACTGATTTTTCTTTTAGATGTACTTGTTTGGGCAAAGAAATGTGTTCCTTCAAATTGTAATTCGTCGAAATCAAACAACTTCTCGCGCTTTAATTCACAGAGGTAGATGCATTCTTCTGAAGCAATTCCACCATAATGAATTCCAGTGAGCCTTTTATCTTTTCTGAAATGCAAACTGTACGCAATTCCGTGGGAAGTTGCATTCACCAAATACAATTTCACTGGACCTGCACTTACTTGATTTTGGGTGGGAACAACCAAAAGGTAGAGCTGGTTTTTGCAAGCAAATAATGCAGGGAACTCTTTATGGTTTTCCCAAACAGGCATGGGTGCTGCGGTAACTGGAGTAGGGGAGTGCGATACTTTTTGCTCGCTATTCGAATGTACTTTTACTAATTCTTTCGGTGTGGCTTCAATGGGGAAATCATTTTCAATGTCGACAATCACATTTCCATTTCCAAGAACTTTTGATACGGTCCCCTCTTGCTTCTCATTGAGAAAGCGTACATAATCTCCTTCTTGAAACTGAGTTTCACGCATCGGTATTTTTAAATGATAAATGGTTAATCAAATTATTTTTTGAAGTAATCGGCAACAACAATATCTTTCGATCCTTTTGTGTATTTGTAAAATCCTTCTCCTGTTTTCACTCCTAAGTTGCGAGAGGCAACCATGTTTACTAATAAAGGACACGGTGCATACTTAGGATTACCAAATCCGTCATGCAACACTCTCAAAATACTCAAACAAGTATCTAAACCAATAAAATCAGCCAACTGCAAAGGACCCATCGGATGTGCCATACCTAATTTCATCACCGTATCAATTTCATCTACACCAGCAACGCCTTCGAATAAACTATAAATAGCTTCGTTAATCATGGGCATTAAAATACGATTCGCAATGAATCCAGGATAATCGTTTACTTCTACAGGAGATTTTCCGAGCTTTTTTGAAATATCAAAAATTTCCTTGGTCACTTCAGCACTGGTATTATATCCGCGAATCACTTCTACTAATTTCATCACCGGAACAGGATTCATAAAATGCATTCCAATTACCTTGTCGCCACGTGTGGTAACTGATGCAATTTTGGTGATGGAAATGGAAGAAGTATTGGAAGCTAAAATGCAGGAAGGTTTGCAAGCTGCATCTAAATCTCCAAAAATTTTTAATTTCAAATCAATGTTTTCAGTAGCAGCCTCAACCACCAAATCTACATTTTTTACTGCCGATTTCATATCGGTATGCGTAGAGATTCTTCCCAAGGCAGTCGCTTTTTCTGCTTCAGTTAATACTCCTTTGCCAACTTGTCGATCGAGGTTTTTACTGATGGTTTCCATCGCTTTATCTAGCGCTGTTTGTTGTATATCAATCAGCGAAACCGTGTATCCATTTTGCGCAAAAACATGTGCGATTCCATTGCCCATCTGACCTGAACCAATTACTGCTATCTCCTGCATATTCTTTTATAATTTTTATTTAATATTATTTCATCTGCTTGCGGATTAACCCAGATGTGAAATCCTTCGAAGAATTTCTTTGGCTGTGCCCAGAAGTGTAATCGTTTTTATGATTTATACATCTGGGTGACCTGAACCAATTACTGCTATCTACTGCATATTCTTTTATAATTTGTATTTAATATTATTTCATCTGCTTGCGGATTAACCCAGATGTGAAATCCTTCGAAGAATTTCTTTGGCTGTGCCCAGAAGTGTAATCGTATTTCACGATTTCTACTTCTGGGCGAATTTAGACCATTTAGTCGAGAAAGCTGGAAAATTACTGGCTCTCCATATTTACCTAATAACCATTACGTAAAATAGGTAATAATTTAATTCTTTACAAATCTACCGTTCGCATAGATCCGTTGATTTGCATTTTTCAATTGCAAAAGATAAAATCCAGCAGGTAATTGTTGAATGTCGATACTCACTTTATCCTGAGGAGAGGATGGACTCTTCATTTCAAGAACCGCTTGCCCAGCAGAATTTATTATTTGTATCGTCGATTTTTCATCTCTATTCACAGGAAGCAATACTGAAATGGATTCATGTGCTGGATTAGGAGAAACCGCTAAGGAAAGTAGAGGAGAAGCTAGCGAATGAATTCCCGTACTCACAGGATGCAAAGTACTCTCCCAAACTCCTCTTCCATAACTTGAAGTACGAATCACGCTGCTGAAAGGACCATCATCATAAAACATAAAATCAGTGATAGAAGCAACAGACGGTAATCCTTGTGAATAATTGATCCAGTTAGGCAATGAATTATTCTTATACCACACCCCGTAGGCATTGCAAACATACACGGATTCGTCGCTTCCATACGGATCGCTAACGATGTTAATGATATTGATGTTTGGTAAATTTAAAGTCACATTAGACCAAGTGCTTCCTTGATCATTCGAACGATATACTTTCGATCCTGCTGTTACATAAATGATATTTGTATCATTGTTAATTCCACAAGCATATCCACTTGGATTTAAGGTTGTCGGCAAGGTAGAACTTGTCCAAACGGGAACACCACTAGAGATATTCGTCGCTTTTCTAAAAACATTGGGTGTTGTTAATACATAAGCAACATCGGCTGAGTGTGGAGCAAAAGTCATGGAACGGATTGTAGCATTGAAACTACTTGCTTGTGACCAAAACGGTACGGGACTACTTAAATCAAATGTTAAATACACATCCGCAGTACCCATCAAACCCAATTCTGCATCTAAAGGAGTAAATGCCATTCGCGTACTATTGCTCGAAGTAAACGGTATGCCAAAAGAAACTTCATTTCCAACAATAACATTTCTCCGCTTACCATTTTCATGATAATAAACCATGTTTGAATTGCTGTAATCAAATGTCATTCTACTTCCCCAATCACCACCGCGATTCGTTTTCCATTGTCCGTTGCTTACATACAACTCACCATTGTCCTGTGTACCGATGCTCACCATATCTTTTCTCAATGGATTCAATGCAGCATGATAAATTTCAGTAGCGCCTAAACCTGTGCTTCGTGGAGACCAATTCACACCTCCATTTAAACTTCGCCAAACACCTCCGTCGTTGATATTATACAGTTCATTCGTGTTATAAGGATTCACTACCACTTGATGCATATCGGTATGTAACACCTGCGACCAAATAGTAAGTTGTGTCCATGTAACACCTCCATCAATCGATTTCCAAACCACATGGGCAACCACATAAACAATATCGGGGTTGTTGGGATCAGCACCCATTCCAAAATTATAATTCCCCTGTCCATTACCGTTAGCATCGTAGCCCACTAAACTTTGCGAAGGATTATGATACACTGTAGTGAATGTATTTCCACCGTCATTCGACTTAAAAATAGTTCCTTCATCTTTGATCATCCCTGCATAAACCATATTTGTATCAGCTGCCGATGTAGCCAAACGCATTCCGCCAGCTTGTCCACCGCCAGGCACTGCAATACCATTGGTAATCGTAGTCCAAGTTTCGCCAAAATCTTCCGACTTTGTAAATTCACCTCCGTAAGTTACACCATATAAAGTTCGAGATCCAGGAGCAGGTTTACTAGCTGCATCCGTAAATTGACCCGTAGATCTTTTCACAACCCACGTAATTCCTCCATCATACGTTTTCCAAATACCCGCATTTGTAAAAGCAACAACGATATTATGATCATTAGGATCCATAATTAAATCAATCGCCATATTGTTTCCAATGTTTGCATTTGCTGGAGACCAAGTAGCACCCGCATCGACACTCTTGTAAACTCCTAAATCGGAAGAATAATAATTGGGATCGCCAGTACCAATATAAAGGATGCTATCGTTTGTATGGTCAATGCAGATGGACGCACAAGCCGTTCGAGATAATTGATCGGTTCCAGTTATCTGCCATGAATTGGTAGCGTCATTGCTGATCCATAATCCTCCTGATGCACTTACTGCGTAAATTTTTTGCGGATTAGTCGGATGAAATTTGATTTGACAAACTCTTCCAATTCCATTGATTTGTCCACTTAAGTTAACTGGAAATTGAATGGGACCTACAGGTTGCCAATTAGCAGCGGTTTGTCCATGCAAAAATCCCGAAGTCAATAAGCAAAGAATAATTATGATAGATGATTTTAATTTCATTTGAATTGCTGTTTCTGCGTAATTTTTAACGACCAATTGAATCTAAGATTTTTCTTCTCTCACTCGGATAAAGAATGCTTCCATCTTCCTGCACCCAAGGCTCTGTCAAAAGCTTCCAATGCTTATATTTTTTTACGGCAAATGCTAATTCGGATTCGTCCATGGTTCTACTTCTACTAAACAACCTTTTCAACCAACTTTCCTTCGATTTTTTCTCTTCTTCGTTTGCTGATCTCATTCCAATAATTTCATCTTCCTCATGAGGAAGATCGTGCTTGGTAAAGTAGAGGTCAAAGGCTTTTTGTATCTCGTTGTAGTTAGCCAACGTATCCTCCATCATTTCGATCCACAACGGATTTTTAGAATAAACTTTATCAGAATACGTTTTTTGAGCTTGTAGTTGCTCTCCCATCCCGCAAAGTAGGAGGGTAAGCAATAATGAATTTCTTATTGACATAGTAGGCAAATATACGAAAGCCAATTGTGAATTTTATAGCGAATAGAAAAAAACCAGGAAGAGAAACAGCCAAAGTCCTGTGCTAAAATACCAATAAGAACAAAAGAGTTCGAACCGCAATCCTTCAAATTTATTTGAGAAGTAAATCAATGATTTAACTGGGTCTTTCCATATATCAAATGATTTTAAGTTGATGTAAAATAAATAGATCGTACCCACTATAATATGCAAAAAGTGAAAACCCGTTATCATATATAAAAAGAGCAAACTCACATTAATATTTACATATAATCCTTGTTCAAGAATCGAAAAGATGGCATGCACTTGAAATCCTATAAAAGCCAAAGCAAGTAAAATGGATGCTGTCATAGAAAGTAACATACTTTGCGCTTGATCCTGCAAATGATAATTTCGGGAAATGGAAAGCGTATAGCTACTGAAAAGTAAGGCCAGCGTACTAATCACAAATGATTTTGGGAATTGCACATTGGAGGAAGTAATCAATTGCGAATTCCAAATTATAAACATGATGGATAAGGAAAGGAATAACAAACCAGAACCCAATAAAGCATAAAATAAAAATGCTTTATGCGGTGCTGATCTTTCTTTATAAATCGTAAGTAATGACCTGCTGGTATCGCTCCCCGTGGTATCTTTCCTCATGCCTCAATTCCTACTACCCAAATGTAAGATTTTTTTTGGTCAAGTCAATATTAATTTTCTGCTAAATATTGAACGGATTCTTTTCGTTTTTATTTTTAATTACTTTAGCCGAAGATGAAGAAATCGAATTGGAGATGGATGAAATATGTGGTGGCATTAGTCATTCCCATTCAAACTATTTGGGGGATTGAAGTTGGCGGTTGGCAGCTATTTTCACCTCTTATATTGGCTTTTTTGATCATTCCACTTCTTGAACTTTTGCTACCTGCCGACCATTCGAATTTGGATGCACTTCAGTCAGAATTAGAAGGGAAGAATCCTCTTTATGATGGTCTCATTTATTTGATGGTCCCCTTGCAATATTTTACGCTGTCGCTTTTTTTGTGGAAGATAGGCGAACCCAATCATTCAAGCTTGGAGAAAATTGTGATGATAAGTGCCATGGGATTGAATTGTGGAATTATTGGAATTAATGTCGCGCATGAACTCGGACATCGCTCCACCAAATTCGAGATTTTGCTGGCGAAATTCTTATTGTTGTCTTCTTTATATCTGCACTTTTATATTGAACATAATCGAGGCCATCACAAACGAGTTGGAACACACGATGATCCTGCCAGCGCGCGATATGGGGAGAGTTTATACGCTTTCTTAATTCGAAGTATTGTGCTATCCTATTTTTCAGCATGGCAGTTGGAAGTAAATCGACTTAATAAACAAAATCAATCGCCCTTTTCAATGAATAATCAAATGATCCATTTTGGAGTCATTCAACTAGTACTCCTTATTGCTATTTTTTATTTTTTCGGATGGATGGTTATGGGATATTTTATGATAGCTTCCTTTTTAGGTATCGCACTTCTTGAATCTGTAAATTATATTGAACATTATGGTATCGGAAGAAGGCCAAGGGAAGATGGTTCTTTCGAAAAAGTAATGCATTGTCATTCTTGGAATTCGAATCATGTGTTAGGTCGATTGGCTCTCTTTGAATTATCTCGCCATAGCGATCATCATTATAAAGCAAGTAAGAAGTACCAACTTTTAAATCACCACGAAGAAAGTCCGCAAATGCCTACTGGATATCCTGGAATGATTATATTGGCTCTTATTCCACCCTTATGGTTTAAAGTGATGCATCCCCTCTTAGAAAAAGAAATGCAACGCATGCCTGAAATGGTGAAGGCAGAGTAGAA
>CAIXTT010000247.1 GCA_903922455.1 uncultured Bacteroidota bacterium
CGAGCACCGCCCGATTTAGAAATGATCATGAATGGCGTTTTATTGAGGATGGAATAATTAATCGCTCTAGCTATCTTTTCTCCCATCACTGAACCCATAGAACCACCAATGAACTTAAAATCCATACAAGCAATGGTAAGCGGCATACCGTTTACTTTTCCGGAGGCAGTACGAATAGCATCCTTTAAACCGGTTTTTTTCTGCGTATCCACTAAACGGGAAACGTATTCTTTGGTATCTACAAATTTTAGTGGATCACCTGAAGACATATTCTCATTGAACTCTTCAAATTCGTTGTTATCAAAAAGGATGGCGAAGTATTCTTCCGATCCAATGCGATCGTGATAGTCGCATTTTACACAAACCCACATATTCTCTTCGTGTTCTTGAGAGGGAATGATGGATTTACAGGATGGACATTTATGCCAAAGGCCTTCCGGTGTTTCCTTCTTTTCGTGGGAAGCCGTAGTGATACCTTCTTTAATTCTTTTGAACCAACTCATGAATCGTGTTTTACGAAATTAAGAATTCGAAAATGAAATTTCCTCTTACTATGCAATCGTTACTTCTTTGGTTAGATACACATCTTGAATGGCATTTAATAGTTGGATTCCTTCGTTGAAAGGTTTTTGGAAGGCTTTGCGTCCAGAAATAAGTCCGTGTCCACCCGCACGCTTATTCACGACAGCAGTTGTTACTGCTTCCGACATATCACTTGCACCTTTACTTTCTCCACCTGAATTAATCAATCCCATGCGACCCATGTAGCAATTCGCGACTTGGTAACGACATAAATCGATAGGGTGAGCAGTCGTTAATTCATCATACACTTTTTTATGTGTCTTTCCGAATTTCACTGCATTGTATCCGCCGTTATTCGTTGGTAATTTTTGTTTGATGATATCTGCTTGAATGGTTACTCCAAGGTGATTGGCTTGTCCTGTTAAATCGGCAGAGGTAGAATAATCCACACCGTCCACTTTGAATGCATTGTTACGCGTATAACACCATAGAATAGTTGCCATACCTAATTCATGCGCGCGCTCAAAAGCCTGAGCTACTTCCACAATTTGTCGAGACGATTCTTCCGATCCGAAGTAGATAGTTGCACCCACAGCAGTAGCTCCTAAATTCCAAGCTTCATCCACAGAGCCAAACATAATTTGATCGAACTTATTTGGGTAGGTTAAAAATTCATTGTGATTAATTTTTACAATGAAAGGAATTTTATGTGCGTATTTACGAGACACAGAAGCTAAAACTCCATAGGTAGAAGCAACAGCATTGCAACCGCCTTCAATAGCTAATTTCACAATATTCTCTGGATCAAAAAACATAGGATTCGGAGCGAAAGAAGCGCCTGCACTGTGCTCGATACCTTGATCGACAGGAAGGATACTTACATAACCAGTATTCGCTAATCTTCCATGATCATAGATAGCCTGCAAACTTCTCAACACTTGGTTCGAACGATTACTTGGAATAAAAAGACGATCTACAAAATCGCCACTTGGGAGATGAATATTTTCCTTTGAAATGGTTTTGCAAGTATGGTTAAGTAGGAGTTCTGCGTCCGCTCCGAGTAGTTCAGTTATTTTGCTAATGGACATAATTATTTATTTTTGAGCGTATTATGGCTA
>CAIXTT010000248.1 GCA_903922455.1 uncultured Bacteroidota bacterium
ACGAATTTTTGCTCGCTCCGTTAATAGATACATCGCAGGAACTAAGATGAGTGTCAAGAAGGTCGCAAAGCTTAATCCGAAGATCATCGTCCAAGAGAGTGGACCCCAGAAGGCAACACTGTCTCCACCAAAGAATAAATGTGGATTTCCAGTAGTCAATAATTTCTCGAAATCAATATTCAATCCAACAGCAAGTGGAATGAGTCCAAAGATCGCCGCACATGCAGTTAAGAGTACCGGTGTCATCCTCGTTTTTCCAGCTTCCACAATCGCATCCCAAGTATTGTATCCTTGCTCGATGAGTAAGTCGGTGAATTCAACAAGTAAAATTCCATTTCGTACTACAATTCCCGCCAAGGCTACGATTCCAATTCCCATCATGATCGTAGAAACTGTCATACCAGTTATAGCATAACCCAAGAATACTCCAATCATACTGAAAATAATTTCAGTTAAAATAATAACTGGTTTGCTGAGTGAATTAAATTGCATCACAAGAATTAAAAAGATAAGTCCAAGAGAAACTAACATCGCCGATCCTAAGAAACTCATGGTCTCGGCTTGCTCTTCCGATTGTCCTGTGAGCACAATTTCTACACCATCGGGTGCTTGGAACTGCGCTGCCTTTTTCTGAACGCTGGTAACAACACCATTTGGATCGTACCCTGCCAATACATTTGAACTAATGGTGATCACACGTTTTTGGTTGATGCGTTTAATACCACCATAAGTACTGGAGTATTGAATTTCACAAAACGCAGAGAGCGGAATTTGTCGTACAATACCACCCATGTTCATATCGCGGTAGGTGATTTTAGTATTTTTCAATACATCTACGTTCGTACGTTGATCATATTCATAGCGCAATTGTATCGGAAACTCATCGTTATCATCTCTATATTTACTTACCTCACTTCCAAATACTGCATTTCGAATTTCCATTCCTATTTGAGCGGTACTGATGCCTTCTCGATTGGCACGTTCACGATCTATATTGAAAACAATTTCGGGTTTGCTAATTTCAAAGTCAGATTTTAATTGCTCTACGCCTGCTACATCTTCTGCAATGAGGTAGCGTCGTAAATCTTCCGAAGTTTTTACAATGTCTTCAAATTTGTCGCCGCGTACTTCGATGTTGATGGGTTTTCCAACGGGAGGTCCACCTTGTTCTTGATCGACTGTAATTTCTACTCCTGGAATTCCTTTTACGGATTCACGAATGTCAGTCAAGTATTTTTTGGAAGAGATGCCATCGCGATCACTGAATTTTTTAAAGGCAACCGTAATTTTTGCTTTATGAGGCTGCACACTTGGATCAAATTCATTAGCATCGTTCGTACCCACGGCAACGTTAGTAATTACAGAGGTAACAATGGGATTTTTAGGTCCTAAGGCTTTGTACACCCTGCTTTCTACGATTTTGGCAATGGAATCGGTCTTGGCTTGATCGGTTCCAATAGGAGCTTTTACATAAGCATAAATAAAGTTGGGATCACTGCTCGGGAAGAAAACAAATTCGTTTCGACCAAACATCATAGCAACAACAGAAACAAAAAACAACACTACTGTCGCTAATACCAATGTTTTTGGACGACGTAACGACCATTCTAATTTTCTTCCATACCATTCCTTAAATCGTGGCCAAGCTTTATCTTGGAAATTCCAAATAACTTTTTGTAAATAGAAATGGTTTAAGAAATTAAATCCAATCACCACCAGCATAAAATTCCCCATCGCATGACTTCCTGATAAATGCAGTAATAAACTAATCGATGCAAGTATGATGGAACTTACTTTAAGTCCACGTGTCAACGTTGGATTTTTTATTTGTTCGTCATCATGAGGCTTCATGTATTGAACCGCAAATACCGGATTAATAATGTAGGCAACCAATAACGATGCAAGTAGTGTTACAATAAGTGTGATGGGAAGATAATACATAAATTCTCCAATCGTTCCCGTCCAGAATGCAAGAGGAATAAATGGCGCCAGCGTAGTTAGTGTACCACTTAATACGGGTAAGAAAACTTCACCTGCTGCTAGCTTAGCCGCTTCTTTAATATTTCGTTTTCCGTTGTCATATATACGATGTGTATTTTCAATAACAACAATCGCATCATCTACCACAATTCC
>CAIXTT010000249.1 GCA_903922455.1 uncultured Bacteroidota bacterium
AATAAATCTAAATTAATTCCTCTTTTAAATTTACCATCCAGATAATTGAAGAGACACAGCATTTACCAATCCACCAATCCACCAATTCGCCAATTCTCGAATGAATTATCTCGCTCATCTATATCTTTCTGGCGCCAACGACCAACTAAAAATCGGAAACTTCATTGCTGATCACGTCAAAGGATCTGTCATTGAAAACTATTCCGGCGATGTACTTGCTGGAATTCATTTCCATCGCTTGATTGATGCATTCACCGATCAACATCCAATAGTTTCCATATCCAACGCTCGCCTCCGACCTGATTTTCGAAAATATGCACCCGTCATCTCTGATGTTTTCTTTGATCACTTTTTAGCTCGTCATTGGACTGCGTATCATCATTTACCGCTCGAAGAATTTGCACAGAATAGCTATGCATTAATGCGCTCCAACGAACAACTGCTTCCCGCCCGAGCCTTGCATATGTTGAACTACATGGAATCACAAAACTGGCTAGTACATTATGCATCCATTGAAGGAATTGAAAAAGCTTTAACCGGATTATCCAAAAGAACACGCTTCATTTCAAACATGGACAAAGCCCATCTCTTCCTGCAAGAGCATTACCACGATTTCGAAAATGACTTCGAACTATTTTTTAAGGATATAAGGTTATATGTTTCCGCTTTGGATGAAATGAAATAAACAGTAAAAAATAATCGCGAAGCCTCGCGACCAAAAACTAGAAACTAGAAACGCTTTTAATAATCTTAATTACTTTTCTCTCGCCACCATAAATCGCTTCTAAAATATACACGCCTTGATTCCATCCGCGCACATCAATGGAAAGTGGGTTGTAAGCACCAAGCGTTGGTCCTGGAAAATAATTTTGTGACATCGGAAAATTTCCTTGAAACTGTGTTCGACCATAAGCATTAAAAACATTAATGCTCATATAACCATTCTTATTCATGTAGGCTTTAATGTTGATGGTGTTTTCACTAGCATCAATCACCGTTGGATTTAAATCAATATCAAAAGATCCGCACATACCACTGTAGAATCCACAAAAGTAAAATCCATATTTATTTAACGCAGCGCAATCGTTGCGATAGGTTTTTCCATCACAAGCACAAACAGGATTATAATCGCCCGTACAAGTGAAAAAAATATTTTCCTGTTTTGTTGAATCTTTACACGGATTACAAAATTGAAATTGAGCCGATGCATCCATCCCAAAAAAAAGGAGAAACAGGCAAATCAAACTCACTTTACTATATATATTCGATTTACTCATCACTTACAAATTTAACCCATTATACTCTATTCGAAACGATTTAAGGGTGTTTTTAGTCTGCACCTACGGGAATTCATCCATTTTATGGGTAAAAATCAAGGTTTTTGATGTTTATCACCCCTTAATCCCATCGATTTTCGCTTCCAATATCTATCGTGATCGCATATTTGCGAATCAGCGAATCAGCGTATTCGTATCGCGAAGCCTCGCGACGTACATTCGTATTGATTTGTAACCTGCTTGCTGCAGGCAAGTTCGTATCTGCGTATCGGCGTATTAGCGTATTCGTAATTCGTACATTCGTATTGATTCGTAATTCGTAACCAATCGTAATTCGTAACCTATAATTACTCTCCAACCAACATCGCCGCCGCGTACTCCCTATTCAATCTCGCGATATTAGTAACCGAAATTCCCTTCGGACATTCCGCTTCGCATGCTTCTGTGTTTGTGCATGCGCCGAATCCAGCATCATCATGTACTTTCAACATATCCATCACGCGCTTTTTCGCTTCTACACGACCTTGTGGTAACAATGCATATTGAGAAACTTTTGCGGATAAGAATAACATCGCCGAGCTATTTTTACAAGCAGCAACGCAGGCTCCACAACCAATACAGGCTGCCGAGTTGAATGCTTCATCCGCATTTACTTTTGAAACAGGAATGCTATTCGCATCGGGAGTGCTTCCTGTATTTACAGATACGAATCCACCTGCTTGTTGTATTTTATCGAAGGCTTGGCGATCAACGATCAAGTCGCGAATAACAGGAAATGCCGCTGCTCTCCACGGTTCAATGATGATGGTTTCTCCATCCGCAAAACTGCGCATATGTAATTGACAAGCGGTAACACCTTTCACGGGTCCATGCGCACGACCGTTGATGTACATGCTGCACGATCCACAAATTCCTTCACGGCAATCATGGTCAAAAGCGATTGGATCTTTTGCAGCCTTGGTCAAATCTTCATTCACCACATCTAACATCTCTAAAAAAGACATATCCGGACTTACTCCTTTTGCTGCATAGGTTTCGAAACGTCCGCTTTCTTTTGCATTTTTTTGTCTCCAAACTTTTAACGTAAGATTCATATTTCCACTCATAGGATTTTTATTTTTTCCTGTTATGATGAACAGGAGTAAGGTTCAATTTTATTTTATTTGTAAGAGCGTTGAGTAAGTTTAACACTTTCAAACACTAAATCTTCTTTGTGTAATTCATGGGGCTGATTGTCGCCTTTGTATTCCCACGCTGCCACGTATGCATAGCCTTCATCATCACGTAAAGCTTCATTTTCTGGTGTTTGATATTCTTCACGGAAATGTCCACCACAACTTTCATTGCGATTCAAAGCATCCACCATCATCAACTCACCTAATTCTAAGAAGTCAGCAACACGTCCTGCTTTCTCTAAGTTTTGGTTTAACTCTTGTTCGATTCCTGGCACTAATAAATTTTCCCAAAAGTCAGTGCGAAGTTTTTTGATGTTCTCAATACCTGCATTTAATCCTTCCGCAGTACGACCCATTCCACAATGGTTCCACATTAAAAGGCCTAACTCACGATGAAACTCATGTACTGTTTTCTTTCCTTTTATGTTGAGTAGTTTTTGCAAACGATCTTTTACTTTTTGCTCAGCATCCATAAATTCTGGACTATCATTCGCGATAGGAGTTCGCTCTACATCCGATAAATAATCACCAATGGTATAAGGTAAAACGAAGTATCCATCTGCCAAGCCTTGCATCAATGCCGAAGCGCCTAAACGGTTTGCACCATGATCACTAAAATTAGCTTCACCACAAGCGTACAATCCTGGAATAGTCGTCATCAAATTATAATCAACCCAAAGTCCACCCATGGTATAATGCACCGCAGGATAAATCATCATCGGCGTTTTGTACGGATTTTCTCCTGTGATTTGCTTATACATATCAAACAAGTTTCCGTATTTCGCTTCTACAGCTTTTTCACCAGTACGTTTAATGACATCACTGAAGTCGAGGTATACCGCTAATCCCGTATTTCCAACTCCATATCCGTTATCACAAATATCTTTCGCTGCACGTGACGCAATATCACGCGGAACTAAATTTCCGAAGGATGGATATCGTCTTTCTAAATAATAATCTCTTTCTGATTCTGGAATATCAACGGGTTTGCGTGTATCTCCTTTTTGCTTAGGCACCCAAATACGTCCATCGTTACGTAACGACTCCGACATCAATGTTAATTTACTCTGATGATCGCCCGATACCGGAATACATGTAGGGTGAATTTGTGTGAAGCATGGATTACCAAAGTAAGCTCCTTTTTTATGCGCTCTCCAAATAGCAGTAGCATTGGATCCACGAGCATACGTTGTCAAATAAAATACGTTTCCATATCCACCGGTTGCTAATACAACAGCATGTGCACTGTGTCTTTCAATTTCTCCAGTCACCAAGTCGCGAGCAATAATTCCTCTAGCTTGTCCATCTACCATCACCACCTCTAACATTTCATGACGAGTATAGCTCTGAATTTTTCCCTCTCCAATCATTCGATTCATGGCAGAGTAAGCACCCAGTAAAAGTTGTTGCCCAGTTTGTCCCTTTGCATAAAAAGTTCTTGATACTTGCGCACCACCAAAAGAGCGATTGTCGAGTAAGCCACCATACTCGCGAGCAAAGGGAACACCTTGCGCCACACATTGATCGATGATATTTACACTCACTTGTGCTAAACGATGTACGTTAGCTTCACGCGCTCTGTAATCACCGCCTTTAACCGTATCATAAAACAAACGGTAAACACTATCACCATCGTTGCGATAATTTTTAGCGGCATTAATTCCTCCTTGTGCAGCAATACTGTGCGCGCGACGTGGTGAATCTTGAAAGCAAAATGTTTTTACGTTGTATCCTAGTTCAGCAAGAGAAGCTGCAGCAGATGCACCGGCTAAACCGGTTCCTACAATGATCACATCGTACTTACGTTTGTTCGATGGATTAACTAATTTGCATTTGAATTTATGATTGTCCCACTTTTCAGAAAGTGGTCCTGATGGTATTTTTGAATCGAGTTTCATTCGATGAGGATCTTTTTTTAACGAGTTAAGAAATAAATAGGCATGGCAGCAAATAAGGCAGGAATTATGATCGCAAATACAAATGTTCCAATGCCTTTAATTAATCCTTGGTAATTTTTTCCACGAATGCTCAACGTTTGAAACGCACTTTGGAAACCGTGAAGCAAATGATAGGATAGACCTAACATACTAATCACATAAAATGCAACAACGAGTGGATCTTTAAAAGCTGTTGCAACTACACTAAAGAGATCTTTGCATATAATAATTTTGTTGCCCATGTAATCCATGGTGGCGGGCTTTAAATTTTGTGCTTTTGCATCTGCGGCTGTAATGACTTCTTCTTTCAAAACTTTATCCGTAGTAGCTTCCACTACATACGTCTTCCAATCCATCTCACCAAATTTGTATTCATACCAAAAGTGGATAAGATGTGTGGCTATAAAGATGAGGAGTATCGTTCCTAAAATTCCCATATTTCGAGAAGCCCAAGTAGTACCAGTATTGTTTTTCTTTCCTTCGTATTTTACAGGACGAGCCTTCATATTCTTTGCTAACAGGTAAAAACCATTGATAGCATGAATGATGATGGTCGCATAAAGTAGGTAGGAGATAATTTTGATAGGAGGAAAGGTGGTCATGAAAACCGTGTATTGGTTAAATGCCAAGCCTCCATCGTCTTTAAATAAAGCTAAATT
>CAIXTT010000250.1 GCA_903922455.1 uncultured Bacteroidota bacterium
ACCCAAACCATCCAATATGAAAAAATTGAAAACGTAAGGGACGATAAAGAGCAAGAACTGTTGACTGATCTTCGCGAACGTACGGGATTAAAAATTCATAAGGTTTCTGTAGTTTATATCGACTTTGTAAAGGATAGTGCTGAACTTAAAATTTATTTTTATTGAAATGTTGAATCGACGCGTTTCATTTTTAATTATGATTTTTTTTCCTTTGATGGGCTCAAGTCAAGTGACTTGGGAAAATCAAGTTTGGACATCCGTTTCGCTCGAGAAAAAAATTATTAATAAAACGAAAGCAGAAATTACGTTGGAGTCGAGGTGGAGCCTTGATCCATTGATGGCATTACGGTATTTTCCAAATGTGGCACTTCAACGAAAATGGTCAAATCTATTTTCAACAACCTTACATTATCGCTATATCACATCCAATAAGGGATTAGGTTATCGTGAATCTACGCATCGATTAATGCTGGATGCTGTACTCGGCCATGCCTTCAAGAAGACCGATGTTGCATTGCGTTTTAGAGCAGGAAAAGAAGATGAGGTAGGGGTAAATGATGATATTTTTTCTTTCACACAATTTGTCTTTCGTCAAAAGTTAATTGTAAAGCGTAAAGTCCTAAAGCAAGAATTTTCAGTCAGTGTTGAGCAATTCGAAACCATCATTGGCGAAGACGTTCTTTACGATCAACGTCGCTATACATTAGGCTCCGAACATAAAATCAATAAACGAAATTATATTTCCTTTTTTGTGATGTATCAAGATCTTATTTCTACCCGTAGATTGAATTTTGGGACGGGGTATGTGTTTAAATTTGATAAATGATTATTTTAAAAACCAATCCAATGGTTTAATAACAAAGCCTAGGGTTTAATAACAAAGCCTAGGGTTTAATAACAAAGCCTAGGGTTTAAACCCTAGGCTTTGTTATTAAAATGTCAAACCGAAATTAATGCCGTACAATTAACTTCTTCGCGGCTTCACCAACCCGTACATAATAAATACCTGCAGGCCACGCTTCCGTACTTAAACTGTAGAATGTAGAATAACCCAATCGATCTATTTTTTGTCCAACGGCATTGTAGATTTCAATATCTCTTTGCTCGTTGTCGGATACTTGAATTTGAACTAAGTTAGAAGTTGGATTCGGATACAAAGATAATTGAACGGGTACTGAAACATTTTCTTCGATGCCAACCGAATTGTTGTTAGCAGAGAAGGTATGTCCTTGAATGAGGAATGATCCAGTTCCATTGGGAACACGTGCATATCCGGAATTAGTAGTTTGTTGACCCCATGAAAGTGAATCAACTATTCTTTGAAGTGGATCTAATAACATCAACAATTCACCTGAGCCCGATAATTTGAAGTTAGCATGATAAGGACCTTGGCTACTGTCTTCGTCTGCCCAAACAATTAAATAATCGTTGGCCGGAATGATCGTTCCAGCAGGTATTTCAAACTTGTTTAAATTAACTGGATTGTCCGTTAAAAAATAACCACTGATGTCAATAGGATTATTCGATTTGTTATACAATTCAATCCAGTCATCAAACTCACCAAAATTATCTGCTATTGCACTTGCATTGGTCGCCATCACTTCGTTAATCACGACGGAAGTATCTGCAGAGGCTAAAGGAGCTACGGTATAAATGAAAACATTATGTTCGGCTCCAGGTGGGAAGTACGTTACACTTTTAGCCGTATTGGCAGCAGCCGATTCAATATAATAGCGTACCCATGATCCTGCTGCAAATCCAGGAATGCTGGCTCCATAAATTCCATCCGAGGCTAAACTATCATCGTGCAATCCATCGTCAAACATTTGAACTTTAGAAAAATTACCGACTAAACTATTCGAATAATAAAGTTGTGCATTGTCAATACCAGTTGGAGATGCCATTGCGGAACGAACTGTCGTTGACTGCATATCGGTAGGTTGTTGGTATTGCACACCGTTGATATAGTAAGATGCATCATAAACCACAGGAGCGATTTGCTGAATCTCCGTATTTGCATTTAAATAATTTTTTCGATTATTAATAAAATTTCGCAACACGGTAATTTCACTGTTGTACTGCGTGGTTGTGTAAATTTTCTTAGTGTCATTCGCAACGATGGTATCTACTAAAGCTCTAAAAGTGTTAATCGTTAAATTGGTATAGGCGGTATCAAATTCATCGGCAAGGATGGTACGCATATGCGCCAAGTATCGCTGACGTAAAGAAGGGACTGCCAGTAAACGATTCAACAATGGATAATTTGCATTGGTTTGATTGTAAAATACTCCCCATGATGTAACTCCTGGTGTATAGAATGCTTCATTGCCATCATATTCATGTGGTGTAATTAATCCAGTTTCTGCTCCGTAGTGAACGTAGTAATCCATCTTCCCTTTAAAAATGTAACTATCATCATCACACCAAGCTATTTCAGAAGCTAAATACCAAAGAGTGCGATCCACATCAAAATAACGAGCTAAAGTATCTTCTAAATTTGCTAAAGGCGTATTTTCTAATTTTTCACAAGCACGAACTAAATAATCCCAAGGTTGAGTATAAGTCGACTCCTTCAAAGTGTAATATTGTTTGTATGTATTTGTATCATTGGTAAGATAGTTCAGTGCCGCAGTTCCATCACCCCAAACGCCACCGCCACCACTTGTTCCTGGAGGTTTATCAGCACGCCACCAAATACCATCATTACTCAAATACCATTGCTCTAAAAAGTCTTTGTTTAATTGTTGAATGTTTGGATACAATCCCCAATTAGCTCCATTTAAATAAAGTTTAATAAAATTAGTTTTAGCGGTTGGAACATGTCGGCGTATGAAAGTAGTGTATAATACTTCACGCATCATGGAAGGATCCGAATTTGCGTTGTTTATTTTGAAAGTGCTGTAGCCATCGTAATCGGCTCCGCTTTTCCAAAAGTCCAATTCCATCTTAAAAGATTTCTTTTGAGATGATCCAGTATTGAAGGAAGTGTTTCCTCTGAAGCGGACACCCACACTGTCGAAAATTTGACCATCAATCTGCAAAGTTGCTGGTAGATTAGTCTTAGTAGCGTAGTTGGCCGTTAGTTGTGACCAAAAATTTGGACTTGGAAAAGTGAGATCGATACGTCGAACCAAACTTTGATCGTAGTAACCTGTATTGGGTTCACTGCCGATCATCAGCATTTTTCCATCAGGAGTGATGTGCATTTCATCAGGTAGGTTTTGAGCCTCCACTGCACCTGCGCCTAATAAAAAGGCTATGAAGAGTAATGCCCTTCTTATTAATATATTCATAGGTTGTATTGTTTGGTTTTGGTTTTGATGGGTTTAGACGATACCTCAATAAAATTCCTTCGATGTAAAGAAATTATTAAATAGGTAATATTCTTAATGATTAAATAATAGGGTTCCAATTTAGAGAAGATTATTGGATAATGGTTTAATAATGAGATGAAAATTGCGAGGAAGGCGATAGAAATCATTTGTCCATTAAAAATCCTCCTTTAAACGCAGCGTTCGCAACGTTAAGCAACGACCGCGGTCCCGAAGTACTTCGCGTTGCTACGACTACGGGGTTCCGTACAAACATCTTGGCGCAACCCATGCAGTATTCCACTGCGTTCCAACTGCAGGGCGAGGCAATTTACCAATCTGCCAATTCACCAATTCACCAATTTTTAAACGGCTACGGGTGCTTTTATCGCTGGCCACGGATCGTAATTTTCAATCTTGAAATCATCAAAGCTAAAAGAAAAAATGTCCTTGATATCAGGATTTATTTTGAGGGTAGGTAAGGGTCTGAATTCGCGGCTGAGTTGTAGTTCTACTTGCTCCATGTGGTTGCTGTAGATATGCACATCGCCATAGGTGTGCACGAAATCACCAACCCCTAAACCGCAAACTTGCGCGACCATGTGAGTAAGCAAAGCGTAGGAAGCAATGTTGAAGGGTACGCCTAAAAATAAATCGGCACTGCGTTGATAGAGTTGGCAACTTAACTTTCCATTGGCTACATAAAACTGAAATAAAATATGACATGGGGGTAATGCCATTTGTGGAATTTCGCCCACGTTCCAAGCGTTAACCAATAATCGTCGAGAGTCAGGATTGCTCTTGATTTGAGAGATGAGTGCCGAGATCTGATCAATATTTTTTCCATCGGGTGTAGGCCATGAGCGCCATTGCTTACCGTAAACTGGACCTAAATTCCCGTTTTCATCTGCCCATTCATCCCATATGGAAACTCCGTTGTCTTTTAAGTATTTGGTGTTGGTCTCGCCTTTTAGAAACCAAAGCAACTCATGAATAATCGACTTGGTATGAAGCTTTTTAGTAGAGAGAAGCGGAAATCCTTCTTCCAAATTGCATCTTAGCTGATAGCCAAAAACACTGATCGTTCCAGTTCCCGTACGGTCTTCTTTTTTGACCCCATTTTCTAAAACATGGCGGAGGAGATCATGGTATTGCTTCATATCGATGGAATTTGTACAAATTTAAAAACCTTGACTTGAATTATCGTGATGAACCTTCGAATTTTATAACAAAGAGGTAATGGCGTCATTTTAGTTTGTTTTTTGGCGCTCATAGCTTTAGTTTAGCCAAAATCTTATGAATTACAAACTTCTGTTAACAATGGTCGCACTAGCTATGCTCAGTGCTTGCTCCGATGAAGATACGCCCGATCCAACTATAGACGACCGA
>CAIXTT010000251.1 GCA_903922455.1 uncultured Bacteroidota bacterium
ACCGCTAATACTAATTTGTGAAAGATAAGCTCGATTTAAAGCGGCTAGATTAAAATTTCGATTTTGTTCGAGTAATCCTTTTTGCTTGACGAGTGGATAATTTTAATTCGCTTTTTCAATGATGCTTTCTAATGTAAAGGCTTCTTGTGCTTTCACATCATGCAATATAAATACGAAGAGCAATGCAATTAATTTCTTCATGCGTTATTTGGTGTTGGAAGCAGTACAGCTTGTTTAATAAAAATTATAATCGATTCTTTTCTTTTTGTTAGGAGGATTCGATATTCTTCAGCTTCTACTAAATCAATTTTTTCAGCATAGGCTCTCCAATAAAAGGAAACACAGTCATGCTCATCACATTCATCCATAAGTCGCGTGGATTAATCATTCGAATATTCCCATCTTTCATTTCCTCTTCAATTTGTTTTAGAAAAAATTCAAAGGTCGGCGCACCCGGCATCTTACTTAAAATACCTGAAAAAAAACGTTCGGGATCACGTTGCATTTCATTCAAAACAAATAGGGGAAAATCTGGTTTTTGAATTAATAGTTCAAGATGTGTTTCAACATAGCGTTCAATTTTTTCCATCACACTTCCATCACCCGAAAAGATGCTATATATTTTAGGAATGAATTCGGAAAACGCATCGTTAAAAACCAATTCAAATAAACTCTCTTTATCAGGCATAAAAAAACCAGCCTTTTTTTAAAAAAGGCTGGTTAAATATGTTGAGTTTAATTAATTCGCAACATTCGAGTTAACCACTTTATTTGGAGTCGCGCCACCTTTCCAGATAACACCAACTACTTTTAGGTTTGCCACATTCCAAGCTGCATTTTTAGCAATCATATAAGTATTGCTAAATTCCTGATCAACAGTAATTGCAGTAGAAGCATTTAAAGACACACCGGAATAAGAAGCGGCGTTACTAGCTCTCACTAAATTCATATGCTTATAATTAGCAACGGTTCCTGCTCCAGAAACAGATTGAGAAGCTATAATGTTTCTTTCTATAACGTAAACAGCTAGTTTATAATCGATTCCAGCAGCCTGTGAAGCATAGAACTTCACCTTTGTAGTAACTTTAATGGAGTCGCCAACAATTTCTTTTTTAAGGGCAACACCTGCAACAACAGGCTCTGCTGCAAAAGCATTGGCTTTGTTTAATACCCAATTATAATTTGAACTTATAGAGGAGTAAACTCCGCCACCTGAGTTTTGCTCTGTATTATTAAACCAGAAATCCGGAACACCACTCACATTATAAGCATTTGCAAATCCACTTGAAACCGCGCTGTTCAACGAGGAGGGAGAGGAAGATCCATATACTTTAATAGCAGTGATTTTACTCGATTCAATTGATAAGCAAGAATCGAAAGCCGGTCCACCATAAGCGCCACAAGGAGGGCACCATGTTTCAGAGAAATCAATTAAAATACCTCTGTTTTTTTCTTCAACTGTTAATGAACTACCACCTCCACTACTAGGTGTTTCTTCTTTATCCTTTTTGCAAGAGGTAAATCCGATGACAGCTATTGCCGCAATTGCCAATAATTTTTTCATTGTTTGGGTTTGTTAAATTTAGAGTATTAAAGATAGATATATTTCCATTACAAACAACTAATTCTGATAGGAATCACTAATATGGATCAAAAAATTACATAAAACCCTCAATTTGCCTAATTTGGATCCATGATTTTAAAAGAAGGAGGATGGATGGACGTATCCGAGCCCATCTCAAAAAACACCATCGTTTGGCCCGGCGACCCTCAAGCGATCATTACTCAAATTGCTTCTTATGATATTGGCGATAACTA
>CAIXTT010000252.1 GCA_903922455.1 uncultured Bacteroidota bacterium
CTAGAAGCTAGAAGCTAGAAGCCAAGTAAATATTAATTTAGTACAAATTAAATTTTTAGTAAAAAATCAAATCCACAAACAATGAACTTCCATAAAACTTACTTCATTTTTCTTCTATTAATTCTATCAAACTTATCAACACTTGCTCAAGCGCCTAAGTCATTTAGCTCGGAGCCTGAAGCATTTTTTAATGAATTGAAAGGGTATATGGAACTAACCAACAAGAAAGAGACGGAGAAGTTGATGGATAAATTTGAGTTGATGTGGATCAAGACACCCAAATTTACAGGGGAGCAGATGCGTACCATCGTTGCAACAGCGAAAGATATGTTGAAGAAAAGAATGAAGCCTTATCCTGATTTTAGCAATTATGTAATCGCTCTCATGGCGTTTAGTGAGTCGGGAAGAAGCTTGGATATGTTTTTGAATTGGCATAACAGTTTGGATAAAGTTATTTCGGGAAGCACGAAACGATACAGTAATTATATTGAAGATGTGGCTGGACTCTTTGCCTCAAATACACTCTATGAATCAAGTTCTACGAAATGGGTAGCGAGTACAGGTGATTTTTTGTTTGAATTTGATACTGTACCACGAATTAAGTTTCCAAAAATGGATTTGACATGCTATGCGAAAGAAGATAGCAGTGTTATTTCTGGAGTAAGTGGATATTATTACCCATTAAGCAAGACATTTGTTGGTAAAGAGGGGAAATTGTTTTGGTCGAGGGCTGGATTGAATTCCGCAACCACGTACGCTGATATATTATCAGTTACTGTTGATTTAACAAGTACTGAATGGGGAACAGACAGTGCTGTGTTTTATAATAAACAATATTTTAAGGAACCCTTAAGAGGCAAAGTACTCGATAAAATTTTAGCCAATGTTACTCCTGAAAAAGCGACCTATCCCCGATTCAACTCTTATGATTTGAAACTGGGAATTAAAGAGATTGTGAAGGATGCCGATTATGTAGGAGGATTTTCGCAGCAGGGAAGTAAGATGATTGGATCCGGAACAAAAGAGCAAAAAGCAACCCTCACATTTAAAAGAAACAAGAAACTTTTTTTAGTGGTTTCTTCTATGAGTTTTGTGGTTCGCCCCGATCGAATTAGCTCAGACAATGCTTCCTTTGTATGTTACCATGAGCAAGATAGTATTTATCATCCATCTGTGGAGATGAAATACATCAGCAAAGATCGTGAACTGAGTTTTATTCGGACTTCTGGAGTAGGTGTGTCCATGCCATTTTTTAATTCTTTCCATCAAATGGATATGTATGTGGATGCGATTTATTGGAAGATTGATGATCCCATCATGGAATTAAAAATGTTAAGTGGTCAAGGTGAAAGTAAGATGGTATTAGAGTCAAGTAATCTTTATACCGATGAGCGTTATCAAAAAATTCAAGGAATCTCCGATGTAAGTCCTTTATACACCATCAAGCAATACGTTGAAAAAAATAGTAGAATCATATACGTTCCTGACTTTGCTCGGCATTTAAGAGTGAGTGAACAGCAAGCTAGATCTTTAATTATTTATTTAGCGAACAAAGGTTTCTTGAGTTATGATTTTGAAACTGACGAATCTACCATCAACGAAAAACTGTTTTATTATTTAGCAGCAAGGAGCAATAAAACGGACTACGATAAAATTGAAATCGAATCGGTCATCTCAGCCCTTCCCAATGCGAAGTTAAATTTGATGAATTTCGAAATGGATTTGCAAGGTGTTGGGAGAATTCTATTGAGCGATTCGCAGCAAGTATGGATTGCTCCTGTAGAGCAACAAATGCGTTTGTTAAAGAACAGAGATTTTGAATTCAATGGACGTGTTCATGCTGGAAGAAGTGATTTTTTTGGAAAGAAATTTAAGTTCATCTATGATCAATTTAGAATTGATTTGGCCAATGTAGATTCTATTCGATTAAAAGTAGTTTCCGAAACGGAATTGGATGAAAATGGAAATCCCAAATTAATTCCATTGAAAAGTACATTGCAAAACGTTACTGGTAAAATTTACATTGATAGTTTATCGAATAAGTCGAGTCGTAAAAGCTACCCTGCCTACCCTATTTTCGTTAGCGACAAAGAAGCTTTCGTTTTTTACGATCATCCTTCTATTTACAATTCGGTTTATAAACGTGATAATTTTTATTTCAAGATGGATCCATTTACGATTGATTCGCTTGATAATTTCTCAGCCGGTGGACTTAAGTTCAAGGGAGATTTCGAATCAGGAGGCATCTTCCCTACCATTGCGGAAACAGCCATTATTCGTCCCGATTATTCATTCGGATTTGAGCGTGAGACTCCATCCGAGGGATATGCCATGTACGGTGGAAAAGGTCGCTACTTTAATCACATCGACTTAAGCTATGCAGGATTAATTGGAGAGGGTAAAGTAGAATATTTAAGTTCTTCATCGGAATCAAAAGACATTGTGTTTTTTCCTGATTCAACCAACATGGATAAAGCGGCATGGGATTTAAGAAAAGAAAACATTGCAGGTGTTGGATTCCCGCAAG
>CAIXTT010000253.1 GCA_903922455.1 uncultured Bacteroidota bacterium
ACTTATCCGCTGATGAGTTGATTTGTATTTACTCGGACCGGCATGCTCCGCAAAAAACTCTAAAGTCTCATCCACCGTAAGATTGAGAATATCGAAAATGTTGTTGCCTCGATATTCAATTTCCAAGATCTCCGACTTAAATCTTTTGCCTTTGCAATGCTCACATTTGAGATGAATGTTGGCCATGAATTGCATCTCGACCGTAATCATTCCTTCGCCCTGACAAACTTCACATCGGCCGCCCTCCACGTTGAAAGAAAAATGGGAAGGCTTTAATCCGCGTGTTCTGGCTAATGGCAAATCGGAATACAGCGCTCTAATTTCATCGTAAGCTTTAATGTAAGTTACTGGATTCGATCTTGACGATTTACCGATCGGATTTTGATCGATCATCTCCGCTCCTGTGATATCGCCATAATCACCTAATAAATGATCGAAGTTGCCCGTGCTTTCATTATAACCACCCATTAATTTCTTGATGGCCGGATACAAAATTTTCTTTACCAACGATGTTTTTCCCGAACCACTTACGCCGGTCACGGCCGTCATGATGCCCATGGGAAACTTTACATTTACATTTTGAAGATTGTTTTCTCGAGCTCCTTTTATCTCAATGTATTTCTTCCAACTACGGCGTTGTGTGGGTACTTCGATTTCTTCCTGCTTGTTTAGATACTGAGCCGTCAGACTTTCCTTATCTTTTAGCAAGGCTGCAAATGTTCCTTGAAAGACCATCTCCCCGCCATGCGTGCCCGCCATAGGACCAATATCGATGAGCTGATCGGCAGCGCGCATAATTTCTTCGTCATGTTCTACAATGATGACTGTATTCCCTACCTCTTGCAAAGCTTTTAAAACCGTGATAAGACGTTGTGTGTCGCGAGGATGTAATCCAATGCTGGGTTCATCCAAAATATACATGGAACCCACCAAAGTACTTCCCAAGGAGGTTGCCAAATTGATGCGCTGCGACTCCCCTCCACTGAGCGAATTACTCAAGCGATTTAAGGTAAGATAGCCGAGACCTACATCATCCAGAAACTGCAATCGACTTAAAATCTCTGTTAAAATTCTCTTCGCAACTGCAGCATCCGTTTCGTTGAGTTGGATGGTTTTAAAGAAAGCTAAACTTTCCTTTACCGGCATTAAAACGACATCGGTAACCGAACGTCCTGTGATCTTAATGAAGTTCGCATCGGCGCGAAGTCGAGTTCCTAAGCACTCGGGACACAAAGTTTTCCCACGAAAGCGAGACAACATAACTCGATACTGAATTTTGAATGTTTGTTCTTCTAAGGTTTTAAAAAAATGATTCAACCCTTTAAAAAATGTATTCCCTTTCCACAGTATTTCCTTTTGTGAAGCGCTTAACTCGTAGTACGGTTTATGCACTGGAAAATCAAATTTGTAAGCTGCCATGATGAGTTTCTCGTTCCAGGTTTTCATCTTTTCGCCTTTCCAACAAACGATGGCTCCATCGTAGATGGATAAACTTTTATCAGGAATGACGAGGTCTTCATCAATGCCAATTACGGAGCCAAAACCTTCACAGCGTTTGCAGGCTCCAAAGGGATTGTTAAAACTAAAAAGATGTACGCTTGGCTCCTCGAAAGTGATTCCATCTAACTCAAATTTATTAGAGAAATCGTACTCGATTGTCGATCCATCTTCATCTAACTGAAAAACTCTACAAATCCCATCGCCCTCGTTAAATGCAGTTTGAACTGAATCGGACATTCTAGCCAACAAATCCTCATCAGGCTCCGGATTCATGGCAATTCGATCAACCAAGAGGAAGAAGCCGGGCACAATTTCATGCTCCACCATTTCCGGACCTTCTACTTCATTTTTTTTCTTAGATGCTTTTTTTGCAACTGTTTTTTTAGCTGCTACTTTTTTGATGGGTTTCACAGCCACCACCACTTCCACTGCTTCGGAAAGGAATTCTTCAATGTCCTTTGTTTGTCCATCTACCAGCAACCTGGTAAATCCTTTTTGCAATAAGGAATTAAGGTCTTCCGATAAATCCCGCCCCACAGTTTTGAGCAAAGGTGTGGTGATGAGATATCGGCCTTCGCTAAAATTGATGATAAAGTCGACCACATCCGCCACATTATGCTTTTTCACTTGTTCTCCAGAGATGGGCGAAAAGGTTTTACCAATTCGAGCGAAAAGCAATTTAATATAATCATAAATTTCTGTGCTCGTTCCTACCGTTGAACGTGGATTACGCGAGTTTACTTTCTGTTGAATGGCTACGGCTGGAGAAATCCCTAAAATATAATCCACTTGAGGCTTATCCATTCTGCCAATAAATTGTCGGGCGTATGATGATAAGCTTTCCACATAGCGTCGTTGACCTTCCGCATACAAAGTATCGAAGGCAAGTGAAGATTTTCCCGAACCACTGAGTCCAGTTATTACTACAAATTTATTTCGAGGAATGGCTACATCAATATGCTTCAAATTATGCATGGCCGCGCCTTTAATAATGATAAAATATCGCGGATCGAGGGAGCTAATGTCGGGGCTTTTAAATGGCATCTAGGCTGGGTACTTTAATAAAGAATGGAGGGCGAAATTAATGTTTTGGACGCAAACTTTTTTAGATGCTTGCTGCTCGATGCCCAACACTTGATGCTTGATGTTCGACACTTGACGCTCGATGCTCGATATTAGAATACAGAATCTAGTATCGAGTATCGAGTATCGAGTATCTATTTCTTCCACTTAATGGTACAACCGATTGCTTTTGTCATTGGGTTGGTGACCTCTTTTCCGGCTAACATTTCGTCTATTGCGGTTTCAACGTATTTCTTCGTTACGGCTTCTGGTTCGTCGGTATTATCATCAATGGCACCGATGTATTTCATTTTCAGACTCGATTTTTGCTTTTCCACAATGAATACATGTGGTGTTCGGGCAGCGCCGAATTGGTGAGCTATTTCTTGTGTACTATCGTAGAGATAATTGAAATTGAATTTTTTATCAGCAGCTCTTTTGATCATTTCTTCAAACGAATCTTCGGGAACTACATCCTTATTATTGGAATTAATAGCTACAACTGGAAATCCCTTTGCCTGATACTTTGCTTGGAGAGCGATGATTCGATCTTCATAAGCCACCGAAAATGGACAATGATTACAAGTGAACACAATGATAAAGCCTTTAGCGTCCTTGTAGCTGGCTAATGATATCATTTCGCCTTTCGTGTTTTTTAGATTGAAGTCGGCAACATCATCACCTACTAAATATCCCTTTTTATCGGAAGAGAAAGAGAAGAGGAATAGACAAGTTGCGATTGATACAAGAAATGTCAGTTTTTTCATGGTAAATATGTATTTATAGTTTTTTTCAATTCAAGATAAGTCAACTGACCTTCGTGAAAACTACGGTTTTCAGCATGAGGAGTGAGAAACAAAGTGGCAGGAATGGAACCTTGCCAAGTGGGTTCTACCATGTTAATCCAGGCATCGTAATCGGGTTCATCGAGTAGAAAAACATCGCTCATTATCTTCCTTTTATTTACAAATGGGACCAGCTTTGTTTCAAAATCATTCTTAAAGTCGAGACTTAAGTAAACAAATCTAACCTTCTTGTTTTCAAGCTCTTGTTCTAACCGAAGAAACTCTTGCATCTCCTCCACACAAGGCTTACACCAGGTGGCCCAGAAATTCAAGACGAGCAAAGAATCCGATTTGTTATTGAGGATAGTTAGGAGTTGATCCAATTTAATCACTTCCCGCTTTTGCGCCGATAAAGACATAGGGAGGGTTATTAAGAAAATGAGTGAAAAGATTCGGTATAGAAGATTCATATATCAAAATAACATAATTAAATGGAAAAAGATTTTAAATACGAATTAATTAATTTGATAGCGATGCTTAACTCATTGATAAATCAATGAATTGTCGAGATTAACCCTGACATTGATTTTGAAGCAATTCTTACTTTCGTTTTAACAACATGATCTGAATTATTGCTTCAACATCAATCGTCAGCCCGTAGGGGAAAAAAGTATAATGACTTTTTTGGGTTGATTAAATACCACCACGTTTTTACAAAATAGAAAATACTAATGGCATATAAAAACCAAAACCCCGAAGCAAAGCTCCGGGGTTTTGGAATAAATATGTTGAGTTAAAAACCTCAGATGAGATTATTCAACTACGACACGAACTTTTTGAACTGTATCAGAAGTACGTAACTGCATAGTATAAATACCAGCAGCCATACCTTTTACAGATACTTCAAACTTGTTAGCACCTTCATCAGCGTTACGGTTATCGTTAAGAACAACGCGACCGGCAGCATCCATCATAGTAACAAGAACATCTTGATTCTTATCGCTAGTGAAGCTTACGTTTAG
>CAIXTT010000254.1 GCA_903922455.1 uncultured Bacteroidota bacterium
AGGACTTCCCTTCATCACCGCTGAAAATAAATTTGAAGCATTGGCAGCACACGATGCCATTGTTGAAGCTCACGGCGCCTTAAAAACGGTGGCGGTTAGTTTAATGAAAATTGCAAATGATATTCGTTTGCTCGCTTCCGGACCACGTTGTGGTATCGGTGAATTATTTATTCCCGATAACGAACCCGGTTCTTCCATTATGCCCGGCAAAGTGAATCCTACGCAATGCGAAGCCATGACCATGGTGGCCGCTCAAGTATTAGGGAATGATGTGGCCATTAATATTGGTGGAGCAAGTGGACATTTTGAATTGAATGTTTTTAAACCCATGATGATTTATAATTTTCTGCATTCAGCACGATTAATTGGCGATGTTTGTAATTCGTTCAATGAAAAATGTGCGAAAGGGATTGCACCCATCAAAGAAAATATTGATCGTAACTTAAATGATTCGTTGATGTTAGTGACTGCATTGAATCCGCATATTGGATATTATAAAGCAGCAGAGATTGCACAAACTGCACATCGCGATGGTTCAACGTTAAAAGCTACCGCTATTAAATTAGGATATCTTACCTCTGAACAATTTGATGAATGGGTAAATCCATTGGATATGGTTGGAGATCTTCCAAAGTAAAATAAATGATTATCGTTATTGAGTAAAACACTATGTCAACTACTATCATTCGAAATGCACGCATCGTAAACGAAGGAAAAACTTTCGAAGGCGATGTTTTGATTAAAGGGCAACGAATTGAAAGAGTAGGAGGGGAGATCGCCACGCATGGTGTAGTGAAGGAAATAGACGCCAATGGGAAATTATTAATACCAGGAGCGATCGATGATCAAGTGCATTTTCGCGAACCAGGACTCACGCACAAAGGAGAAATTTATACAGAAGCAAGAGCTGCTGTAGCCGGTGGAATTACTTCCTTTATGGAAATGCCCAACACCGTTCCGCAGGCAACAACGCAAAAATTATTGGAAGAAAAATATCAACGCGCTTCCGAGTGTTCTTTAGGAAATTATTCTTTTTTTATGGGGACAACCAACAGTAATTTGGAAGAGGTGTTGAAGACTAGTGCTGAGAATGTTTGCGGAATTAAAATATTCATGGGTTCAAGTACTGGCGATATGTTGGTGGATGATGCGCGTATCTTGGAATCTGTTTTTTCGCGTTCTCCGCTGTTGATTGCAACACATTGTGAGGACGAGCAAATGATTAAAGCAAATTTAGAAGCAGCAAGAGCAACTTATGGCGACTTGGTTCCTCCCTCTCAACATCCCATCATCCGCAATGATGAAGCTTGTTTTAAATCATCATCTTTTGCTGTTGAATTAGCGAAGAAGCATGGAACTCGATTGCATGTATTGCATATTTCTTCTGCAAAAGAAACACATCTTTTTGCAAACAATATTCCACTTGAAAAAAAGATGATTACTGCCGAAGCTTGCATTCATCATTTGTGGTTTACGGATAAAGATTATTTATCGAAAGGGAATTGGATAAAATGGAATCCTGCCGTGAAGAAGGAAAGTGATCGAGATGAAATTAGAAAAGCGGTGGTGGATGGTCGTATCGACGTTATTGCTACGGATCATGCACCACATACTAAAGATGAGAAAGAGAAAAGCTATTTTAATTGCCCTTCTGGTGGACCCTTAGTTCAGCATGCGTATTTGGCTATGCTAGATGCGGTGCAAGAAGGATGGATTTCAATTGAGAAAGTAGTCGAAAAAATGGCTCACGCTCCCGCCATTTTATTTGCGATTCCTGATCGTGGATTTATACGCGAAGGATATTTTGCTGATTTAGTATTGGTAGATCCGAATCGACCATTCACCGTGAAACCTTCTAATATTTTGTATAAATGTGGATGGTCACCTTTCGAAGGACATGAATTTAATGCAAGCATTCTTAAAACTTTTGTGAATGGACATTTAGTTTACAATGAAGGTGTGTTTGATGAATCACAAAAAGGAATGCGATTGAAATTTAATAGAAAAGGATAAAATGAAAAAAATCGGAATCGTTTTAGTATTATCTCTTTTCTTTAGTTGCTCAAAGAAGCAAGTAGAAGTTCCTGCAGATGTGATTTCACGCGATACCATGATTGTCGTATTAGCCGAAATTCATTTGGCAGAAGCATCCATTCAGGTGTTGAATGTGGAGGTGAAAGATTCCCTCAAAGCAGTTTCTTTTGGCCTTTATAATTATATATTTTCAAAGCACAAGATAACGCAAGAACTTTTCAAAAAGAGTTTCGATTTTTACCGTAGCGAACCCGCCTATCTGCATGCCATGTACGATGAAGTCATCACTCACCTCAGTGAAGATCAAGCCAAGTACAGTCCCTTGCCACTTACTCCTCCTCGAATCGAAAGACCCGTTAAGGATTCAGTGGTGAAACCGATGAAGATTAAAAATTAGAAGCGATGAGAATTTATTTCATTTTTGGTTTCTATGCTTTGTGACCGTTAGCGATAAAATTTAGCGACGTTTGCGTCCCGCAGCGCCGTCGGCAAGCCTTTGGCGGCCGATGGATAGCTATCGGGATTGCGCCCTTCCATTATAAAAAGCGTTCTAGAATCTTTGCGCCTCTGCGCCTTTTTAACCTGAGCTTGCCGAGGGTTGCGAGAAAAATTAGCGAAGAAGAATTAGTAGAATGAAAACTTTGATTCACTTTAAAATGTAGAATTAGCACATAACACTTACTTTTTCGATTTGATAATTA
>CAIXTT010000255.1 GCA_903922455.1 uncultured Bacteroidota bacterium
ACTATTTATCAGGCTCATTCTGTAAGTGCTGAAAAGGTGAGGAAGCCACAATCAGAATTGAAAACTCAGGAAGTAGCGGATGAACCGATGCCTTCGAAGAACGGATTTCAAACAGAAAGAATTTCTGAACCCAAACCAAGCATTCAGAGAGAAAATGTAACGCCACCTCCCGCAAGAGATTTCCCAATTCGCGAACGCCGTACTGGATCTACCCCTTTAGAACCTTCATACGATTTTGGCAATAAAATTATTGCTGAAGGTGTATTGGAAATTATGCCCGAAGGAATGGGTTTTTTACGCTCTTCCGATTATAATTACTTGCCTTCTCCCGACGATATTCAAGTAACACAAATTCAAATAAAACAATACGGCTTAAAACCTGGCGATACTGTAAACTGTGTGGTTCGTGCACCGAAAGAAGGTGAAAAATATTTTCCTTTAGTTCGTGTTGAGCAAATCAACGGATTGTCACCAGAAATTGTTCGTGACCGTGTTCCTTTCGATTTCTTGACTCCTCTATTCGCACATGAAAAACTGAATTTAATTTCAGGAATGTCGAACTACAGTACCCGCACCATGGATTTATTTACTCCCATTGGTAAAGGTCAGCGTGGATTGATCGTTGCACAACCGAAGACGGGTAAAACCGTTTTATTAAAAGAAGTAGCAAATGCCATTGCGATGAATCATCCAGAAGTTTACTTAATTATTTTATTAATTGATGAACGTCCAGAAGAGGTAACTGATATGGCACGTAGTGTGAAAGCGGAAGTAGTATCATCTACTTTTGATGAGCCAGCCGATCGCCACGTACGCATTGCAAATATTGTTTTAGAAAAAGCAAAACGTTTAGTAGAGTGCGGACATGATGTATGCATTCTTTTAGATTCCATCACACGTTTAGCTCGTGCATATAATACTGTTGCTCCTGCATCAGGTAAAGTATTATCGGGCGGAGTGGAAGCAAATGCATTGCAAAAGCCAAAGCGTTTCTTTGGAGCTGCTCGCAAAATAGAAAAAGGCGGATCACTAACTATTCTTGCAACTGCACTTATTGATACCGGTTCTAAAATGGACGAAGTAATCTTCGAAGAATTTAAAGGAACTGGAAATATGGAATTGCAGTTGGATCGTAAATTATCGAATAAGCGAATTTATCCTGCTATTGATTTAGTAGCATCAAGCACACGACGCGACGATTTATTACTCGACAGAGAAACTTTACAAAAAATGTGGATCCTTAGAAACCATTTAGCCGATATGAATCCGTTGGAAGCAATGGAGTTTATGCTCGACAGAATGAGAGGAACTAAGTCGAATGAAGAGTTTTTGGTTTCGATGAATAACTAGTCTGCGGATAGAAATTTTAGATTAATTAGTAATTATACTTCGGATAGAAATAGGCTGCTAGCTTCTAGCTGCTGGTTGCTAATCCTCGCGACTAGTTTTTTTTTCGAAGTGTTTAATTCTTACAATCATAAATACTTTCACCCCTTCGCGATCGTTGCTTTTCCGTTGCGTTCGCAGCGTTTAAAAGTCGAATATTAATATACTGAAATTACAAACTTCTACGAAAAATTTCAAAAAAATAGTTGATGGATTAAATTAGTAGACAGAGCTAGAAGCTAAAACAATTTACGGACTATAAATTATTTATTCGGACAATCAACTTCGAACCAAACTTTCCAAATCCAAACCATCGAAAGTTCCCGAGCTCATCAAGAGCAACACATCATTTTGAAAGGGAAAATTCTTGAGGTAGTTTTTTAATTCTGCTGAATCACTCATCACTAGTAAATCTTCGCGAGCGAATGCCTTTTTCACCTGATCATGGGTGATGGGGGCTAATTTTTTATGTGAAATGGTTTGAGGATTGTAATACACGATGGCAATATCGGCTTCGTTCATGGAATCTTTGTAGTGATCTAAAAATTCGGCATTCAACGAGGAAAACGTATGCAACTCCATGCAAGCAATTACTTTTCGGTTTTGAAATTGTTGCTTCACGGCTTTGGTGGTCGCCATAAGTTTAGAGGGAGAATGTGCGAAATCTTTATAGACTCTCACTTTGTCACTGTTTCCAATTAATTCCAATCGACGCGCTGCACCTTTAAATGTAGCAATGGATTTGTAAAACAACTCATCTCCTACTCCTACTTGATTGCACATCAATCGCGCGCCTTCGAGATTTAATAAATTATGATCGCCAAATATATCTAATGCTACGTCACCAAATTTTGTTTCCAAAATAGTAATGCCATTATCGATACTATGTGCAGGGATGGTATAGGGGAAACGAGATTTTACATGAGCAGCTTTTTCACAAACTCCTCGTACTTCGATATCGTCGTTGCAATAAATTAATGCTCCTTGTGCAGGAACTTGATCGACATAAATTTGAAATTGCTCTACATAATTTTCGAAGGTGGGAAACACATTGATATGATCCCAGGCAATACCA
>CAIXTT010000256.1 GCA_903922455.1 uncultured Bacteroidota bacterium
CAAAAAGGAAAAACGGAAGGGTCAAACAATACGTACATTGCAAAAGTAGATCCAATCGCTCCTGATTTAAAAGTGGCTGTTTTGATTGATAAAAATTCTGCATCAGCGAGTGAAATTACAGCAGGTAATTTTCAAGATTTAGACCGAGGTGTTGTCATCGGACAAAGAAGTTTTGGAAAAGGCTTAGTGCAACAAACTAGACCACTTACTTACAATGCACAAATGAAATTGACGGTGGCGAAGTATTACACGGCTAGCGGTAGATGTGTTCAAACACGCATTTATAATCACGACGAAGGAAATGCGGTGACTGAAGTACCCGATTCATTGATGAAAGCGTTTAAAACGAAGAACGGAAGAACGGTGTTTGATGGTTCTGCAGTTTACCCAGATCGATTCTTGGCGTTATCAGATACCAGTAACATCACAAAAAGCTTAATTGGAAATTTTATCATCTTCGATTATGCAAGCAAATACCGTCAACAACATAGCAGTATCGATTCTGTCGATGTGTTTTCATTTACCGATGCCGACTTCAAAGATTTCGAAAATTACTTGAATACTGAAAGTTATACTTATTCTACCCAAACTGAATATGCTTTTAAATTGTTGAAAGAAGCAGCTACACGTGAAAAGTATTATGCCAGCAATAGCAATGAAATTGATAAATTAGGTAAGGAATTAAAGCACGATAAAGCAGCCGACTTAAAATTGTTTAAATCGGAGATAAAAAGTTTTATAGAGAAAGAATTAGTCACTCGCTATTATTTTCAAACAGGAAAGTATAAGTACATGTTTAAGCACGACGAAACCATCAAAGAAGCTTTATCGGTTTTAGGAAATGCTACTCTTTACAATTCCATCTTAAAAGGAGAGGGAGAGTATAAAGTAATTGGTAAGCCGAAGAAGTAATTTTTCGATTGTCAATCGTGCGTAGTCATGAAATTATCAGAAATGTATTTGGGTGTTCAATTTTTTAGATTTGTGTTAAATTCCGCTGTGTCTTCTATAGAAAACTTTGCGACTTAGCGCCTTTTTAACCTGAGCTTGCCGAGGGTTGCGAGAAAATTTAGCGTAGAGAAAATCGACCGAATGGCTTAGCGACCATTGCGAGAAATATAAGCGTCTTTAACGAACTCCTTTGAACTGATCCAAGAAGCGCACATCATTCTCTGAAAAAATACGAAGGTCTTTGATACTGTATTTAAGCATCGTGATTCTTTCAATGCCCATGCCGAATGCAAATCCACTGTATTTTTTAGAATCAATTTTATTGTTTTCCAACACCGCGGGATCAATCATTCCACAACCTAAAATCTCAACCCACCCCGTGTATTTACAAATATTGCAGCCCTTGCCTTTGCAAATAGTGCAACTAATGTCCATTTCTGCGCTGGGCTCTGTGAAAGGAAAATAGGACGGGCGAAGTCTGATTTTTGTGTCAGCTCCAAACATCTCTTGAGAGAAATACAATAAAGTTTGTTTTAAATCGGCAAACGAAACATTTTCATCAATATAAAAGCCTTCTACTTGATGAAAGAAACAATGTGCGCGAGCTGATATTGCTTCATTGCGATACACTCTCCCCGGACAAATAGTTCGAATGGGAGGTGCTTGATTTTCCATCACTCGAACTTGGATTGATGAAGTATGTGTGCGCAATGCTAAAGAACCCTTGTACTTTTCTTGATCAGGATTTACATCGATGAAAAAAGTATCCTGCATATCGCGTGCTGGATGTTCAGGTGGGAAATTCAGCGCTGAGAAATTATGCCAATCGTCTTCAATCTCTGGGCCATCACTCACGTTGAAGCCTATCCGCGAAAAGATGCTGATGATTTTTCTACGTACTAAACTTAAAGGATGAAACGATCCCAATGGATTTGGATCCGAAGGTAAACTCAAATCGATGTTTTGATTTGAACCCGTATCCGCATCTTCAAAGGCATCTTTAAATTGATTCAAGCGATCTTCAGCAGCCACCTTCAATGAATTCACTTGCAAGCCAAATGATTTTCGCTCTTCAGGAGCCACCTCTTTCATCTTCGCAAACAACTCCGTCAACACACCTTTCTTCCCTAAAAAGCGAACACGAAAAGTCTCCAACTCCTCTTTATTAGCAGGAGCAAAACTTTTCGTCTCTTCAATTAAAGCTTCAATATCTAACATAACTTACTATTCACTATTTAGATCTAACAACTAACAACTAACAACTAACATCCAAATTCTTAATTCTTAATTAATTTTATAGTCATCCTCACATCCGTCTCCGGTCGATCACCTGGTAAAGTTTTAACAGCTGCAATTTTATCAATCACATCTAATCCTTCAACAATTTCACCAAACACCGTGTAGTTGCGATCTAACCACGGAGAGCCTCCAACCGTCATATAATCTGACTTTTGTTTTTCGCTCATCGTGAAACCTAAGCGTTGTTCTGCTTGTGTAATTTCAGCTTCCGTCATCGGCTTTCCTTGAACAATATAAAACTGACAACCAGAACTTGCTTTTTCTGGATTTCCATCTCTGGCAGCGGCCAAAACGCCTTTTTTGTGATAAAGCGTATCTATCAATTCAGCAGGGATCTTATATCCAACATCACCTGAACCTAACATTTTTCCAGGCGCTGCATTTTTAGAATCAGGATCGCCGCCTTGAATCATAAATCCTTTGATCACGCGGTGGAAAAGGAGACTATCATAAAATCCCTCACTAACCAATTTCATAAAGTTCGCCCTGTGTAATGGAGTTTCTTTATAAAGTTTCAATTTCATGGTACCATAGTCGGTAGTAATCTCAATTAATGTGTCGGTAACTGCTTTTTCCATTGATTTTTTCTTCTTTTGAGCGAATGTATTCGTTCCAATTGCAAGCATGAGGCCTAGGCAAATGAGGAATATTTTTTTCATAGTATTGATAATTAATTACTTTTGTTTGTAAGAATCCATTAAATATTATAATTGTTCTTGTTGCAAGTTTAACTAAATTTGAACAATCATTCGTTATCTACGTATAACAAAAAGTAATTTATAAAAATGAATCGATATCTCCTCTTATTCTGCCTTGCCTTTGTAGGATTGGTTACTTCTTCTTCTTGTAAGAAGACAAAAGACTGTGAAGCCATTATTACTGTGGTTGATACTATGGGTCGAGCCGTTTCCGGTGCAAAAGTAGTTTTACGTCAGGATAGTGTTATTAATCCTCAGACTGGAGTTCGAGCGGATATCTTTGGTGAGCAATTTACTACGAGCAGTGGCGAGGCGATTTTTTCATTTAAGTGGGAAGCAGTTTTGAATGTTGAAGTCACCTCGTTAACCACTTCAGCGAAAGATTATATACGCTTGGAGCAAAGCAAAACCGTTCGTAAAACGGTGACAGTTAAATAGTATACTTTTTCTTCCATTTCACCTTTCTTTTTTAGATGGATTCATAAGCCGCACAAATGGCTTGTTTACTACTCATTGTCTATTTTTGTATGAAATTCTTCATGTATGTCCATCAAAACTGTCGATAATTATAACTTCTCTGGAAAAAAAGCACTTATTCGAGTAGATTTTAACGTTCCACTCAATGCCGAACTTCAGGTAACTGATCCCACACGTATCAAGGCGGCAATTCCAACTATTCAAAAAATACTGAAAGACGGTGGTAGTGTAATTTTAATGTCTCATTTAGGCCGACCAAAGGAAGGTGCTGTCGATAAGTATTCTTTACATCATATCGTTTCTACTTTAAGTGAGTTACTTCAAACGGATGTGAAGTTTGCGGATGATTGCATAGGCGCTTCTGCCGATGGGTTGGCTGCGAACTTAAATTCAGGCGAAGTATTGTTGCTAGAGAATCTTCGCTTTTATAAACACGAAGAAAAAGGAGATGTAGAATTTGCAAAGAAACTATCAACTTACGGCGACGTCTATGTGAACGATGCATTCGGCACAGCGCACAGAGCTCATGCAAGTACAGCTGTGATTGCACAATTTTTTAAAGGCAATTGCATGTTTGGTTATATAATGGCAGGCGAGTTGTTGAATGCAGAAAAAGTGTTGAATACACCTGAAAAACCTTTTACGGCTATCATGGGTGGCGCAAAAGTGAGTGATAAAATTTTGATCATCGAACAACTGATGGAAAAAGTAGATTATCTTTTGATAGGAGGAGGAATGGCGTATACATTTATAAAAGCGCAAGGTGGTAATATTGGAAATTCACTTTGTGAAGAAGATAAGTTAGACTTAGCACTTCAGATTCTTTCATCCGCCGCATCGAAAGGAGTGAAAATTCATTTGCCTATCGACACTGTAAACGGAGATAAGTTTGATAAGGACGCCAATACTAACGTTACGGATATCCGAAATATTGAAGAGGGATGGATGGGATTGGATATTGGTCCAAAATCGGCAGCACTTTTTGCAGATGTGATTCAGCAAAGCAAAACAATTTTGTGGAATGGTCCGATGGGCGTATTCGAAATGAAAAAATTTGAGAACGGAACAAAAACAGTTGCCGAAGCGATTGTAGCGGCTACTGCAAATGGAGCTTTCTCTTTAATTGGTGGAGGTGATTCAGCAGCTGCGATTAATCAATTCAATATGGCCGACAAGGTTTCTTATATCTCTACCGGCGGCGGTGCACTCCTCGAACACATCGAAGGAAAAGTATTACCCGGCGTTGCCATGGTAAACGAAAATCGCTGAGATGTAAAAGCTCTTCCAATTATTTATCGCACCAACATTAAATCAAGAAAAGTAAGACGAGCAAAGTATAAAATCTAGCCTCATGTAACGAAGCCTCACGACCAGCAGTTTACCCTGCTGTCTAAACGAAGTGAAGTACTGCAGGGCTAGTAGCCAGCAGCGAGAAGCTGAATCTTATACGAAGCATAATTTAATTTAAACGAAAAACTAAATCGAACGAATGAACTACCTAGATTTCATCATTGCCATTCCCTTAGTCTGGGGTGCTTACAAAGGATTTCAACGGGGGTTCATTTTTGAAATTGCAATGATCATTGGCTTGGTGCTAGGATTGTATTTAGCATTCAAAATGAGTAGTCTCTTCGAAGGATTGATATCAAAAATGGTAGACGCAGAAGGAACGACTTTACATTATTTAACATTTTTTGTTGTCTTTATTTCTGTAATTCTCATCATGGTATTCTTAGCTAAACTACTCGAAGGATTACTGAAAATTGGAAATTTAAATGTGTTCAATAAGGTGGCTGGTGCCATTTTCGGACTATTAAAATTTGCACTTGTTGTGAGTGTGGTATTTGCAGTTTTCCGACCCATCGATGCCCATCTCGGACTCCTCTCAGCAAAAACAAAAACCGAATCTTATTTATACCAACCTGTACTTCATGTTACCAAATACTTATTCCCAGCCATGAAAGATGTGCAGGATGAATTTGTGAAACGTGTGGGTTAATTTTTTCATGTCGATAATTTATTTCTTTATTTTACTCTTATAAAAAAACAAATGCTCCATATCCGCAACATCGAAGAATTAAAAGTAGAGTGGGTCGAATTACTCAATCAGCTCAATACCATGTTTGATTGCGATATGGATTTACAAGGCGTACTCTTCTTAATTGGAGTGCAAGAACTTGGTCATGGTCCGCGCGAGTTTGGTAAAGCCGAAAAGCAAGACCTAATGCACATCGCCACCTGTAAGCTACTAAGTCAATTTGGCTACTACGAATTAGAAGGCAGCGACGATCAAGGATGGCCTCACTGGAAACTCGTCCAGAAACTTCCGCGCATGACATTGGGGGAACAAGATTATCTCTTGAAACAAGCGGTGATTGATTATTTTAAAGCGAGTTCAATTTTATAGATTTTGTTGGGTTCAATTTGTATTTGAATCTGGCTGCTAGCTACTAGCTGCTGGATGCTAGATTCAAATCGATCGTTTAAATTTTTAAAATATCAGACCCCAGAGGGGTCACATATAATTAGAAATGAAATGCATTTTTTTGTATCCTGACCCCAGAGGGGTCACACAATCACGCGATACAAAAGCTGATGTGCAACCCCTCTGGGGTTGTATCGTGATTTTTTGCGCGTTGCTAATTAGATTAAACCCCGATGGGGTTTTTCTAAATGCAATTTCATACAGAAGCAATTTCGATGTCAGTAGCCAGCAGCAAGCCTCGAGGCTGAGTGTCCAACAGCTAGTAGCTAGCATCTTTTCATGCCAACAGATTTACTAAATTTGCACCATGCTCTTCAATACCATCATCGGCCAACAATCCGTAAAATCCAAGCTCATTTCAAGCAGCACCGAAAACCGTGTTTCGCATGCTCTTTTGTTTTTTGGTCAGCCTGGATCCGGTGTGTTGCCATTGGCACGTGCCTTTGCTCAGTTTTTGAATTGTGAGGATCCGCAGGCTAGTGATAGTTGCGGGATATGTGGGTCGTGTCGACGAGCTATGAAGATGGAGCATCCCGATATTCATTTTGTGTATCCCATCGTGAAAGGGGCTGGAATAAAAGATCCTACCTCGGTGGATTATATTCGCGAGTGGCGAAAGCTCTTTGTCGATAATCCTTATGCAAGTTTGAATCAATGGGTGGATTACATCTCCACTGGCGATGCAAAGAATAAGCAAGGAATTATTCCTACTGAAGAAGCACAAAAAATTATTCATAAAATAAATCTAAAAGCATTCGAAGGAAAGTTCAAAGTGATCATTATTTGGATGCCCGAGAAAATGCATCCAAACGCTGCTAATGCCCTCCTGAAAAGTTTAGAAGAGCCTACTCAAGATACATTGTTCATTCTAGCTTCCGAAGCCCGCGATCAGTTATTGTCGACCATTGTGAGCCGTACCCAATTAGTGAAATTGCAACTTTTGCAAGAAGAAGAAGTGGCTGAACGCATCATGAGTGATTATGAAATGGGCCGGGCCGAAGCTTTAGACATCGCCCGACTTGCTGATGGTAACTTTTCCGATGCGATGGAAATGGCGGAGCATGATAAGGGTTCGGGAAGCCATGAAGAAGCATTCATAAATTGGATGCGCCTATGCTTCAGTCCTTTGAAGACAATGGATAAGCTCCTTTCTTGGGTAGATGGGATGGCAGCAGAGAATAAAGAACATCAAAAGCAATTTTTGGGTGCTTGCCTTCGTGTGTTGAGAGAATGCTTGATTGTAAATTTAGCTGATGGACCATTGGTGAAGCTAGAGGCTACTCAATATGTTGCTATTCAGAAGTTTTTGCCTTTTGTAAACGTTAATAATATTGATGCATTCAGCACAGAATTGTCAGAAGCCTCATATCATTTAGAAAGAAACGCCTCGACTAAAATCTTATTCTTAGATTTGTCCTTGAAGATTTCTCGAATTCTTCAAATTAAGTAAGTGACTTCGTTGTTTCGATGTCATTAGAAGTGTAAAGGCAATTGAAAAAAAATAGCAATCTATGGGATGTAGCTCTTGTTCAACTGCCACCAGTACCGGAACCCCGTCAGGCTGTCAAAGCAATGGTACATGCGGAACGGGTGGTTGCAATAAATTGAATGTTTATAACTGGCTTTCAGATATGTATCTTCCAGAGGGGCACAAGCCTTTCGATATTGTGGAAGTGAGATTTAAAGGAAGTCGAAAAGAATTTTTCCGGAATATAAATAACCTCGAGTTGCAAGTCGGGGAAATGGTGGCTGTAGAAGGTAATCCCGGTCATGATATCGGGGAAGTAAGTTTAGTGGGTGAGCTCGTACGCTTTCAGTTAAGAAAACGTAATGTAGCCGAAGACTCACATGAGATAAAACAACTGTATCGTTCGGCGAAACAAGCTGACGTGGAGAAGTGGAAAGAAGTAAAAGAATTGGAGTTTACCACAATGCACGGCTCGCGAACAAATGCACTTGCACTCGGACTCAAAATGAAAATTTCGGATGTGGAGTATCAAGGAGATGGCAAGAAAGCTACCTTCTTTTATACTGCCGATGATCGTGTCGATTTTCGTGAACTCATCAAACGTTTAGCCGACACGTATAAAATTCGTGTGGAGATGCGCCAAATCGGGATGCGTCAAGAAGCAGCTCGCTTAGGTGGGATTGGTTCTTGTGGTCGCGAGTTGTGTTGCTCTACTTGGCTCACCGATTTTAAAGTGGTTTCTACAAGTGCAGCACGCTATCAGAATTTGAGTTTGAATCCTATTAAACTTGCCGGACAATGTGGTAAGTTAAAATGCTGTCTCAATTTTGAGTTGGATTCGTATATAGATGCCGTTAGAGATATTCCAGAGTCGAATATTAAACTTCTCACTGGAAAAGGAAATTTATTACATCGCAAAACAAATATCTTCAAACGGATTATGTGGTATGCGATTCAACCTGAACCAAAGGAAGGTGATGAGCGCACATTTTTTGGTGCCGAACAATGGGTGCCGTTGAGTGTCGACCGTGTGAAAGAAATTGTTGCTCTGAATAAATTAGGTCAAAAACCTGATGATACAGGTGCTATCGAAATTGAAGAGGAAGATGATTTGGGTTACGATGATGTAGTAGGGCAAGATAGTCTTACGCGTATGGATCGCGCCAAGAAGAAGAAAAAGAAAAATGGAAAAAGTGGAAATTCAAAACCTTCTTCCGAAAGTATTTCTTCTGCATCTGCTCCTCAACAACAGGGTGGAGGACAACAACGAAATCGTCCGCAACGACTTGGAGATAATAAGCCATCATCCAACGCGCCGCAACGTAATAAGCCGCAAGAGCGAACCGATCGTCCACAGCAGAATCAGAATAAGCCGCAGGAAAGAACTCAGCAACCCGTGAAGCAGCAAGCATCACCGGCGCAAAATCAGCCTGCACAAAATAAGCCGCAGCAGCCTGCGCAAAATCAGCAAGCGCCTCGTGCAAATCCGAATCCGCAGCAACAAGGCAACCGACCGCAACGTCAGCCGCCAACACAAGGAAATGGAGGAGCAAATGCAAATCAAACTGCGAGTCCTGCTCCAAGTCAGTCTGCAAGACCTGAGCCAACACCTGCTCCTAAACCAGCATCTCCAGCTCCTTCGGCGACACCATCAGCACCTTCTGGAAATAGACCGCCGCGCAAAGCACCTGGATCCGATAATCCATAATTCGATCAATGAAGTTTATCATTACTAACGTATACGTATTGACGAAAAATTATGTCATTGTATTTTTGTGCTTTCTAGTATCGGTTTTTTTTACTTCGTGTGATTCATCTGTTGTATTTGAAGAAAACATCAAGATCGATAAGAATGCTTGGTCTTCAGAGAAGCCTTTGGTTTTTCAAGCGAATATTAAGGACACTACGGTGGGACATAATGTGTACATTAATTTGAGAAACGCAAGCCATTATCCGTTCAGCAATATTTTCATTTTCATGAATACCACATTGCCCAATGGACAATTAGATCGCGACACACTCGAAATTATGTTGGCCTCTAAAGATGGTAAATGGTTGGGTAATGGATTGGGCGATATTTGGGACAACCGCATTTTATTTAAACGCAATGTAAGTTTCCCCATGCCCGGCGAATATCGATTCGAATTAATTCAAGCCATGCGCTTAGATCCACTTCCTGGAATTATGGATGGTGGAATCCGAATTGAAAAAGTGACACCGTAATTTGTTCATTCTTTAAAACCTTCACACATGAAAACGTATAAATTATTTTCTGTTTATCAATTCGTAGTATTCACATTTCTGTTTTGTGTATTTATGATTACATCTGCGGTTGCACAAAAAGATTCAGTTCTCATTTATTATCCTGAAGCGAATGCAAAAGAAGAGTTGAAAAATGCGCTTGCACAAGCAAAGGCAAGCAACAAGCACGTTTTGGTAATGGTAGGCGGAAATTGGTGTCGTTGGTGCAGGATGTTTGAAAAATTCAAAAATGAAAATGCTAAAGTGGATTCAAGCATCAACAGCGGATTTGTTTCCTTGCATATTAACTATAGTAAGGAAAATAAGAACTTGGAAGTATTGTCTAGCTTATCTTTTCCCCAACGATTTGGTTTCCCCGTATTTTTAGTACTCGATGCCCAAGGCACTCGATTACACACCCAAAATTCAGCCTACCTCGAAGAAGGCGAAGGTTACAGCGAACAAAAAATCATCGACTTTTTAAACCATTGGAATCCGGCGGCGATGGATCCAGCTCTTTACAACAAATAACCCTGCGCCCGCTGCGTAAACGTCGCGTCCGTTGCGTTTAAATGTAAATTTTATGTGACTAAAATTTTATAATCTTAGATTGGACTTTATCTTTCTCCTTAGTCATGGAAAAATATAGAATTATGATAAAGTCCAGTAGTTTAAGCTTAGGCAGTTTTTAACTGGATCATTCCAATAATATGATTGACCTAAACCAATAATCCAACAGTATTACTACTTTTGCAAAATGGATAATAGTATGTTCTGGGTGGGATTTAATGTATTTATTCTGGCCATGCTGGCTTTTGATTTGCTCATTGTAAATAAAAAAGAAAAGGAAGTTACTTTTAAGGAATCCATTTTATGGGTGGCATTTTGGGCGGCCTTGGCTTTTGCTTTTAATGGCTTAGTGTATCATTGGTTCGGACCGGCAAAGGCATTCGAGTTTTTAACGGGGTATGTGATTGAATGGTCGTTGAGTGTAGATAATTTATTTGTGTTCATTGTCATCTTTAATTATTTCAATGTCCCTAAAATATATCAACACCGGGTTCTTTTTTGGGGAATTATTGGTGCCCTCATATTAAGAGGAACTTTTATTGTAGTAGGTGTGGCACTCTTCGATAAATTCGATTGGATGATTTACATTTTTGGTGGAATTTTACTTTTCACGGGTATCAAAATGTTGTTTCAAAAGGATGAAGAAGATCCTCAACTCGATCGAAATATTTTTGTGCGTGCCTGCAAAGCCATATTACCCGTTACCGATAAGTATCATGGAAAATATTTCTTTGTAAAGGAAAATTTAAAGTGGGTAGCTACACCTTTATTCATTGTTTTGGTCGTTGTCGATTTTACAGATTTAGTTTTTGCAGTAGATTCAATTCCTGCAGTTTTGTCCATCAGCAGTGATCCATTTATCGTGTACACCAGTAATGTCTTCGCTATCCTCGGACTCCGTTCATTGTTTTTTGCTTTAAGTGGTATGATGGATTTGTTTAAATATTTGAAATATGGATTAGCCATCATTCTCTCGTTTGTTGGAATTAAAATGTTAATTTCAAAATTTTATCATATCCCTGTAGAATGGGCATTGTTTGTAGTAGTGATGGTCTTG
>CAIXTT010000257.1 GCA_903922455.1 uncultured Bacteroidota bacterium
AAAGATAATTTATTTGAATTGCCAGTCTTGTTTAAAATGATTCAAGAGCAAAGTGGAACATCTTGGTCAGAAATGTATCAGGTATTTAATATGGGACATCGGATGGAAATTTATGTTCCTGAAATTATCGCAGAAGAAATAATTTCCATTTCAAAGTCATTTGATGTAGATGCAAAAATTGTTGGTCGAGTAGAACCATCAGAACAAAAGAAATTGACCATTAAAAGTACTCAGGGAACATTTACCTGGTAAGAAGTTAAAACATGTCGACAGATAATTTATTAGAAAGACTCGAAGGAATAGAAGCACGCTTCCATGATATCGGTGTGCAGTTGGGTGATCCGGGAACGATTGCGGATCAGAAAAAATTTAGAGAATTAAACAAGTCGTATCGTGATTTGGAAGAAATCGTAGAGGCTACCCGTGAGTATCGAGGTGTTCTTACACAAATCAACGAAGCACGTCATGTATTGAATAACGATAAGGACGAAGATTTTCGTAATATGGCGAAGGAAGAGATGGAAACGCTCGAGCCTCAATTGAAAAAACTTGAAGATCATATTCAGCAGTTATTAATTCCACAAGATCCAGAGGATAGTAAGAATGCTATTCTTGAAATTCGTGCGGGAACGGGTGGTGACGAAGCAAGTTTATTTGCAGGTGATTTAATTAGAATGTATCAACGCTATTGTGAAGACCATGGATTTAAAATTGAGATGGTCGATTTTAACGACGGAAATACAGGTGGATATAAAGAAGTAGTGATTGAAGTGAGAGGCGATAAAGCCTATGGAATTCTGAAGTATGAAAGTGGTGTGCATCGTGTTCAACGTGTTCCTGCAACAGAAACGCAAGGTCGAATACATACTTCTGCTGCTACAGTTGTGGTATTGCCTGAGGCTGATGAGTTTGATGATATTGATATTAATCCAGCCGATTTAGAATATAAAACATCGCGCTCTAGTGGTGCGGGTGGACAAAATGTAAATAAAGTAGAGACCAAAGTGCAGTTAACACATAAACCCAGTGGCATTGTAATTACTTGTCAGGTGGCGCGATCACAACATGCGAATCGTGAAACAGCTTTGCAAATGTTGCGTTCGAAGTTGTATGATATCGAATACACCAAGAGAATGGATGAGGTTTCTAAGCGAAGAAAAACATTGGTAAGTACTGGTGATCGCTCAGAGAAAATTAGAACTTATAATTTCCCTCAAAGTAGAGTTACCGATCATCGCATTGGATTTACATCACATAATTTAGGTGCTGTGTTAAATGGAGACATTCAAGGATTTATTGATGCATTGCAGTTTGCTGAGAATGCAGAAAAAATGAAAGAATTAAATATGGTTGGGTAATTTATCTTTTTAATTAATTAAAGAAAAAAGTGAATCGACAAGAACTCTTCGAACAAATAAAAAGCAAGCAAAGTTATTTATGTATTGGGTTGGATACCGACCTAAGCAAAATACCAGTTCATTTATTGCAAAAGGAAGATCCAATTTTTGAGTTTAACAAAGCCATCATTGAAGCGACTTGCGATGTATGTGTCGCCTATAAACCAAACTTAGCGTTTTACGAGAGTAATGGCTCGAAAGGGTGGAGGAGTTTGGAGAAAACGATGGAAATTATCCCCAAAAATATTTTCACCATTGCCGATGCAAAACGTGGTGATATCGGCAATACGTCAACGTTATATGCCCAGGCATTTTTTAAGCATATGAATTTCGATAGTGTAACCGTTGCTCCGTATATGGGCATCGATTCAGTAAAACCATTTCTTGCATTCGAAAACAAATGGGTAATATTATTAGCGCTTACTAGTAACGAAGGTGCTATCGATTTTCAATTCAATCAACAAGAAGGTGGAAGTATGTTGTTTCAAGAGGTGATGCTTAAGGCACAAGGTTGGGGACATCCCGATCAACTCATGTTTGTTTGCGGCGCTACACAAGCAGAGCAGTTTGAAAAATTAAGAGCCATGGCTCCCGATTCCTTTTTCTTAGTACCTGGGATAGGAGCGCAAGGAGGAGATTTAGCTGCTATTTCAAGATTAGGAATGAATAAATATTGTGGATTGCTTGTGAACTCTTCGCGTCAAATTATTTATGCATCTAAAGGGAAAGATTTTGCAGAGGCTGCCAGAGCAGAAGCATTAAAAGTGCAGCAAGAGATGAGTGGGTTGTTGGCGGAGCTCATTTTATAAATTTCGATACTTACTTATATAATTTAAACGCAACGTTAGCTGCGTTAAGCAACGGTCGCAGCGATTTTTAATCACTTGCAAACACTTGTAGTCGACTATAAATGTTTATTAAGCGACTTTTTATTTTCATCTCCCTTATTTTGCAAAAAAATATTTGATGAAAACAAATCACTTCCGACATTTTATGTACAGTTATTTCACCTATACGCGCGGCGAAAAGAATGCGGCTTTGGTTTTGTGTTCTATTCTTATAATACTTCAAGCGAACCTTTGGTACCAACATTATTTTTTAACTCCCAATGTTTTTATTCCAAGTGTAGAAATTAAATTGGCCGCAGATAAAATCCATCTAAAGAAAAACGAAAAAAAAGAATTTATCAATAATTACAAAAAACGTGAAGAAATTATTTTCACTGTATTCGATCCCAATACTGCCGATTCATCCCAATTGGTAGCACTAGGGATGAGTCCTAAACAAGCTTCTTCACTCATTCGGTTTCGAGATCGTAATGGTGGATTTAAGAATAAAGAAGATGTTAAAAATGTGCGTGTGCTTCATGCCTTTTTGTATGAAAAGTGGGAACCCTTTATTGAGTTGAGTCCTGCGAAAGGAATAAAGCCAGCCGAAAAGTATATTTCAAGTTTTAAGTCCAATCGCGAAGCCTCACGACCAAAATGGATCGTTTTAGATTTGAATAAAGTGGATACCACCGAACTTCAAGATCTGCCTTTCATTGGTTCGGGAAGGTCGAAGGCGATAGTAAATTATCGAGACCGCTTGGGTGGATTTTGTGCAGTAGAGCAATTGAAAGAGATTCGGTCTATTCCTGACTCAGTGTATAAAATCATTTTTTCAAAGGTAAAAGTTGATGGGGGGCCTTATAAAAAACTTAATATCAATAGTCTACCTTCCGATAGTTTGAGACACCCTTATATTAACAAACAATTAGCTCGATTAATTGTTGCTTACCGAGAGCAACACGGAGTATTCAAAAGTCCATCAGATCTGAAGAAGATCCCTTTGGTGGATGAGGAAATCCTCCGTAAACTTGCACCTTATTTACTATTCAACTAATTCGTCAATATGGACTTCAAGTCAAGTGAAAATCAAGAGCTAATTAAACAAACTATTCGCGATTTTGCAGAAAAAAATATTCGCCCAAAATTGATGGAGTGGGATGAAGCTCAACATTTCCCAGTTGAAGTTTTTAAGAAGATGGGTGAGTTGGGCTTGATGGGAATTTTAGTTCCTGAAAAGTATCAGGGTGCTGGATTAACTTATTTTGAATACGTAACCGCTATTCAAGAAGTATCGCGCGTTTGTGGATCTATAGGGTTGTCGATGGCTGCACATAATTCTTTATGCACTGGACACATCATGGCATTTGGAAATGATGAACAGAAGGATATATATCTTCCTAAATTAGCAACTGGCGAATGGATAGGAGCGTGGGGACTTACCGAAGCAAATACAGGAAGTGATGCATTGCGAATGCAAGTTGTTGCAAAGCAAGATGGCGATCATTGGATCATTAACGGAGCAAAGAATTGGATCACGCACGGAATTAGTGGAGATGTGGCAGTAGTTCTTGCTCGCACAGGTGAAATGAATGATTCGCATGGTATCTCTGCTTTTATTGTAGATCGTGGAACGGCTGGATTCAAAGCTGGAAAGAAAGAAAATAAATTGGGAATGCGTGCATCGGAAACAGCTGAAATGATTTTTGAAGATTGCAAAGTACACAAGAGTCAAGTTCTCGGAAATGTTGGAGATGGATTTATTCAAGCCATGAAAGTATTAGATGGTGGTAGAATTTCTATCGCAGCACTTTCTCTTGGAATTGCCAAAGGAGCTTTTGATGCTTCCGTTAAATATTCTAAAGAGCGCGAACAGTTTGGACAACCTATTTCAAATTTTCAGGCGATCTCATTTAAAATAGCGGATATGGCTACACAAATTGAAGCAGCCGAATTACTAACGATGCAAGCAGCCGATTTAAAGAATCGCGGAGAGAAAGTAACACGTCAGTCGGCATTTGCAAAGTACTATGCTTCGGAAGTGGCAGTGCGTTGTTCTACAGAGGCCGTTCAAATTTTTGGTGGCTACGGATACACAAAGGATTTTCCAGTGGAAAAGTTTTACAGAGATTCAAAACTCTGCACCATCGGGGAAGGAACCAGCGAAATCCAAAAATTAGTGATTGCCCGGGATATTCTCAAGGCTTAGCGAAATTTCAACACTAGAGGCACTAGAGGACACAATAGTGCTCTAGAGTCTAAAGTAAAGTCGTTAGAGTCTCTTTGAATTGTGGTAATAAAGTACAATTGTGATGAATATTAGTTAAGAATAAAAATATTTTTTAAAATACTATTAAAATGATTAATTCAAAATATGAAGTAAATGCTCTTGCATTTGCAACTATTGGATGTGCTATTGAAGTACACTCTTATTTAGGACCTGGATTGCTTGAAAGTGTTTACCATGCCTGCTTAATTGAAGAATTGCGAGTTAAAGAGTATTCAGTACAATCAAAATTGTTGGTGCCAATTTTTTATAAAGGCACTCGAATTGAAAGTCCTTTAATATTAGATCTGTTAATTGAAAATTCTCTAGTTGTAGAATTAAAATCAGTGGAACAAGTTCATTCTGTACATAAGGCACAATTGCTTTCCTATTTACGTCTCGCACAGAAACCCAAAGGACTTTTAATAAATTTTAATGTAGGAAAATTAGTCTCTGGAGTTACACATATTGTTTCTGAGTCTTTCGCAACTTTGGATTCATGATTAAGACCGGTATTTAATCTATCATCTCCAACTTTTATACTTGGTATCTCTTGTGTTCTCTAGTGATCTCTAGTGCCTCTTTAGTGTTAAAAAAAGGCACTAGGCATTTGTTGAACCTTATATTATCGATAATATAAGTAGTGTGCGTTAAGTTCTCAGAACTAAAGTGAACTTTAGTGTTCTCTAGTGCCCTCTAGTGCCTCTAGTGTTGAAAAAATCACTAATCAAAGGTTGAACACTTAGTTGCTAAAAGTACTAAAACGAATAAGTAACTCCCGCCATTCCTAAGAATCGATAACTAGGGTATTCATACCATCTGAAATATCGAGAGAAACCGATGTTATTCAACGATACAAATGCAGAAAGCACTTTACTATAGCGATAGTCAATTCCAATATTCGCATCTAGCCAACCTTTAATATTCACCAATTTCGAATACACATTCGAGCTTTCGAGAGTGTACATGTTTCCAGTAACATCGCTATTGTAAAACACATCGGCTTTTATATAAATTTTTTCAGCAATAGCATAGTGTCCACTGATACCAACTCGTAATGCTGGAACATACAACTGCTCTTTCAATGTATCGGTGCTGTATTTATTGTAATCAGCACTGAATGCAAAACTGAATTTTTCAGCATTCTTGTATTCCAACGATCCTCTGAAATTTAATAAAGTTGCTTTGTCATACACCACTGCGAAAGAAGTAGGAATTTCGGAGTTGGCATAATAAAAAGGTTGATCTTTAATTCTCGACCATTTCACAGATCCTATAAACATTAAATCATGTTCAATTTTGATGGATGTTCCCGCTTTAATTCCTAATTTTTCGTTGGTGTTGTTAAGTGCTACGTTGCTTCCAAAAAATGGATTTTCCCTGCTGAAACTTCTTAAGTCGTTTCGATGTAAATCACCACTCAGCGTAGCGAAAATTTTCACTGCATCATCAATCACCTGATAGCTGGTGCTGAGATAAGGATAGAGTCTGTAGTTATTATCTTTTATGGGTTTCGAGTAGGGAGTGATTCCCGTTGGATTATTTCTCGATTCTATAGCTACATTTCCGCCTACTTCAATTGAAAACAAATTTTCATTGATGATGAAACGAGGTTGGAAGCGAATAATGCTTCTGTTGATGGAATACAACTCTTGTTTAATTTTTCCAAACTCTCCTGAAATTTGCAAATTGAATTTTGCATTGGTTAATAATTTTCCAATTCCTAGTTCTACTTTCGCGTTATTCTCGGTGCTGTTGCGGTTATCGTCGAAATTGTAAAAGCCTAATGAAGCTTGGTAGTTCCAACTGTCTTTATCGGGATTGATAGATGCCAAATTTACATTTCCATCAAAGTCACTCATGCTATGTTTGGTTTCTGATTTTGAAAATAATTCGGGAGGGGATTTATACCCATAAAAATGAACCACATCTCTGTTGTATGCAAGGTTAGCACCTAGCTTAAACTTTTCAAAATAACGTGTTACAAATACATTGAATATGTTATTACTATTGCCAGGAAAGCCATATTTTTTTATTTTTCCACTGGTGGAAAGATGTTTGAATCGTACACCGGCATCGAAATTTTTCGACCGTAAACTATTGAATGAAATATCCAAAAGAGGCATGTTCTCTAAGCCGTACCCCGCTTTCACATAACCATGATACAACTTTTTTATAGCATCATCTTTTATTCTGACAGGTTTAATAGGTGAAGTATTGTAGTTCGAATTGATGGGCTGTGCACTCACTTTGTATTCGGGAGTGTTGGGGTTGCGAGTTGTTGTGGTGTCGTTGTCGGGATTAATATTTATTTTGAATGCATCATTCAACACAGGTTGGTACTCTTTGATGACATTGATATCTTCATTGCCGAGATTGCCTGTTTTTCCACCGCCTGTTTGTGCGAAGGACATGGTAGGACAGAGCGCAATCAGGATTAAATAGTGGCGAGTATTCATCTTCATTTTGTCTTTTAGCACTAGTTCTTTTCTTGGTTTAAATCAGTTTCTGGATCGGGGAGCGGTGCTGGTGCTTTATTCTCATTCATTTCTATCAAAACAAGATCATCCAATTTTTCTTGAGCGATGGCTTTGATATCTTCTATATCCGATGGATCTTTTTCGTAATTATCAAGTAAGCTTTGTAACGTAGCCTTCGCTTCAAACTTATCATTTAATGCAAGGTGATTATCGGCAAGAAGTATAAAACTTTTTGCGATCCAATAATCGTAAGAAGGAACTTGATTCGCTACATCATAGCATTTCGCTTGTGAAGTTTTGAAGTTCCCCATTTTGTAATCGATGAGCGCTAATGAGTATTTAGCTTCTGCACCTGCATCACTCGATTGTTTAGAAATGATTATGAATTCTTTTTTCGCTGCAGCATAATCTTCTAGCTTCATTGCACTCCTGCCGTAAATTAAATGCGACTCAGCAATTAATTCATTGGAAACTTTTTCACCTTCAATCAATTTCTTTGCATAAGCAATGGCTTGTCCATAGTTTGCAATGAGATAACTTGCACGCATAATTCCAGTTTGCGCAAAAAGAATATTGTCTCGCATCTCTGCATCGCGCTCTAATGCTCCAAACTGTTGAAGCGACTTCATATATTCTTTGTTGTTAAAATTTATATTCGCTGCTTTTAATAAGGATTTTTCAGAGTAGATATTCTTTGGTTCTCCAATGATGGTTTCATATCCTGATAGTGCTTCTGCGAAATTTTTATTTCTAAAATTACATTCTGCTAAATAGAATGTTGCATTTAAACGATAAGCACCATTAGGAAATTGAGTCATATATTTGTTGAAGTCTTTGGCAGCATCTTCAAAATTACTTTTTAAGTAACGCTGTTCCGCTACCTGATAAGTGATGGAATCTTGAGCACCAATACTTACACTCGCATTCGGAATGTTTTTTACAAAAGCAAAGTATTCTTCTGCTTTCCCATCTTCTACATAAATATTTTTTATGCTCGTCAAAGCTTCGGTTGCTTCTGATGTTCCAGGATAAGTTGAAATTACTTTTTTGAGTTGCTCTATGGCTTTTTCGTCTTGCTTGTCGTTATAGTATATTAATCCGATGTTCAGTTGTGCTTTCTTTCCATACTGACTTCCTGGAAATTCCTTGAGCAGTTGACTAAAATTCGTTTGTGCTTGTGTCCCATCTCCCTTCGACATATAGGCCTTTCCTCTTTCGTAGATTGCATCGGCACGATATCGTGATCGCGGATAACTATTCATAAGATTAGAAAGCGTTTGTGCTTTTGCATCCATGTTTCCTTGCAATCCTTGAATTACGCCCTTTTGATAGAGCGCATAATCGGATGAGCTTGCCTTTGCGCTAATCGCATCGTTGTAGTAGCTCAATGAATTGTCGAAATCACGCATTCCATAAAAACAATCACCTGTGCGAATTAAGGCATCATTATAAATATCAGTTTCATTCGGATTTCGTTTTGCTAAAAATTTTCTAAACCATGATTGAGATTCGTTGTAATCGTTCGTCTTAAAAAAACAATAACCTAAATTATAGTTCGCAATATTGTACATGCTTGTGTTTACCGATCCTGGATTAAAAATAAAAGAGCGATATTGCTTGATGGCTAAGTCGATTTTCTCCTGTTTGAAAAGAATTTCTGCCTTCCAGTAAATCGATTTGGCTTTTATATCCTGATTCACATCATTGATTATGGCTTTTTCAAAATGTCCAATGGCCTTGTCGTTATCGCCATCA
>CAIXTT010000258.1 GCA_903922455.1 uncultured Bacteroidota bacterium
AAACAAACCCAATTCAACTGAACCCTGCTTTTGCAGGGTTTTTTTGTTTTATACCACACATAGCAAGTTTACTTGTGAATGTGGGGAAAACAAAAAAGAACCATTTATGGTTCAGTTGAATTTATTTGTTTTAGTTCCACCACTACAGGATCAGCGATGACCGAAGCGTCATCGCTAATCCTTTTTATAGCAAGTCTTTCAAGCTCGCTTGAAAAAGACTTGCTATAAACAAAAGCCAACGGCTCTTTTTGTTGGGTTTGTTTTAGTTTCCTAGAAGTACAGTGCGTTGCACAGACTTCTTGGCGCGCCCCATCACAGGATCAGCACTGAAGCCACGCAGTCAGTGCTAATCCTTTTAAAGCAAGTCTTTCAAGCTCGCTTGAAAAAGACTTACAAAAAACAAAAGCTTTTGCTTTTCCTTTGCTGCCCTCGAGAGCCTCTTGCAGCAAAGGAGAGTATTTTAGTGATTAGTTATTTAAATGTTTTATTTACATTCGCGAAGCTTCGTGTCACCAACTTACCAACTCTCCCATTTGCGATTTACCAATTTACCTCCCGATAGCTATCCATCGGCCGCCAAAGGCTTGCCGACGGCGCTGCGGGATTGCCAATTTTTCCTATCTTCATCATCCAAAATAAAATTATGAGTTTACACATCAGCGCTAACGTCGGGGAAATTGCATCAGTGGTTTTAATTGCTGGAGATCCATTAAGAGCCAAGTATATGGCTGAAAATTTTTTGACAGATATTCAATTAGTGAGTCAAACTCGAAGTGCTTTTTATTTTACTGGGATGCATCATGGAAAGAGAATAAGTATAGGTGCGAGCGGAATGGGTTGTCCCTCGATTGGCATTTATGCCTATGAATTGTACGATTTTTATAAAGTAGATTCTATTATCCGAATTGGAACTGCTGGTGCCTATTCAACTGATTTAAATGTATACGATTTGGTGAACGTAGATAAAGCTTATAGTGAGTCAACTTTTGCTTCTGAAGCTTTTGGATTTCCTGAAAATTATTTTTCATATCAAGGAAATTGTTTTGAAAAAATTAATGAAGCAGCAAATAAGCTGAATGTAAAAGTTCGATCAACCAATATTCACTCGAGTGATGTTTTTTATAGAGCCACTCCCGGAACACCGCCCATAGCCTCTTCTAATAATTGCTTAGCAGTAGAGATGGAAGCATTTGCTTTATTTTCAACCGCAAATTTTTTGAAAAAGAAAGCAGCAACTCTTTTAACTATTTCAGATGTTATTCCTACTGGAGCATTTATTTCACCAGATGAAAGAGAAAAAGCACTTCAACCCATGATGAAAGTTGCGCTCGAAGCTGGGATAGGGCTGTAATTAAGAACTGATTTCTTTTTTCTTAGGCAAGCTTGCTTTGTTGCCAATGTAGATTATTTATCACGGCCAGCAAATGCTATCCCTGATCCCGAATCTTCGGGAACGTTGACCGATTTTAAACTGAACAAGCAAAAAAATATCAACTTATTGGTTTTAAAATATTTAATTTCATTTAATTTGTTATTAGTGGTCAATATTCTTGCAGTTTAGGAACTTGGTTATAAACTCAACTAGAAAGTCAAGCTTCCCGAAACTTCGGGCTCATGCTAAGTCAAATTATCTAACATCTAATGTCTAATGTCTAACCTCCAAGCGAGCTTTTGACGTCTGAAATGGGATTAACTCCGTTGATCCCTAATGGGGAGCCTTGCAAGGACATCAAATCCCCAAGGGCTTTGCCCTTTTGATTTTTTTATTTTAAGACTTACAAAAGCGAGCTTTTGACGCCTTAAAATAAAAAAATCCCCATCGAAGACAGGGATTTTGAGGCACTTGCGGTGAGAGAGGGATTCGAACCCTCGGTACAGTTACCCGTACGACAGTTTAGCAAACTGTTCCTTTCGGCCACTCAGGCATCTCACCAGCGGATGCAAATTTAGTGAAAGGAAGACGCGATCCAAACCTTATTTTAATTTTGATTGCTCGGAGTTGCTTTTATCTTTGTCTGATTCCCAATGCTTACTACAATGAAAAAAATAAATTTTGTAATTCTTATCCATTTATCTCTCTTCTTGGCGCTTTCTTGCGGCTCAAAAAAGAAAGTGAATGTAACGGTTGAATCGGGCAATTATATTGAATTGGGTTCTCCGTCTGCATTTTTGGATACATGGTCTGAGAAGAATGAAGTCGTAATTCATGAATTGAATGAGCCCGATAATCTCCATCCCTGTAATGGAACTTCTCAAGTGCGTTCCGAAATGTTCTTGTATCTCCACGGTTCATTGTTGCGTACTGATCTTCGTACAGGCTCCGTGCAGCCTGGAATCTGTAAGTCGATGCCCCAGATTTCCGAAAGTCAATTGGATCTGATTTTTGATTTAAGGGAAGATATTAAATGGGATGATAATACTTTGATTTCTCCAGATGATGTAATTTTTACAATTAAAGCAGCAAAAAATCCTGGAACGAATAACGCTGCGTTTAAACCGTATTTCGATTTGGTAGAGAAAGCAGAGCGCGTTCCGAATTCTGTATCAAAAGTGCTAATCCGAATGAAAAAGGTGTATGTGCAAAATGTGGCGCTGTGGGCCGACTATCCCATCATCCAAAAAAGTTTTTATGATCCGAAGAATGTATTGGATCAATTTTCATTCGAACAATTTAATGATACAAATTTTCATGCAGATCAATTTAAGAATTTGAATGAATGGTCAACGAATTTTAATTCGCCTCCTTATGGATTCGATGCAAAACTTATTTCGGGATTAGGACCTTATCGTTTGAAGGAATGGCAGCAAGGACAATTGCTCATCTTGGAGAAGAAAGAAAATCATTGGACAGATATGTCAAAAGTGTACGCAGAAAAAGCACATCCGAAAAAATTAATTTTTAAAGTAAATAAGGATGCCGTTTCAACACAGCTCGCTTTTTTGAAACAGGAGTTTGATGCTTCTACTTCGCTTTCCTCTCGTGGATTAATTGAAATGAAAGGCGATTCAATGTTTAATCAAAATTATCACGGTCGCTTTGTTGATGTTTATGGTTATACTTTTATTGCAATGAATACGAAACCCGCGTTGTCGAATAGTGCCTTGGCACTTTCAGAATTGGAAGTACGAAAAGCATTAGCATCGTTAACACCCGTTCAACCCATGATTGATGTGGTTTGTAAAGGAGTGAATAAACCTGTTGTAGGACCTGTCGCTAAAATGAAGCCAAGTTATAATTCAGATTTACCGCTGATTTTGTTAGATGCTAAAAAGGCAAATGAAATTCTTGATGGTGCAAAATGGAATGGGCGTGATCAAGATGGTGTCCGAATCAAAATGATGGATGGAAAGAAAGTTCGGTTGGAATTGGAATTAACATTTCTTTCTACTACTCCTGAATGGAGAGAGATGGCTTTGATGATTGAAGCATCGATGAAGCAAGCAGGAGTAAAATTGAATTTGAATATGACAGATTTGCAAACGTGGCTCGACAAAGGCACCACGCATCATTTTGATATGATTATGGGCTCGTGGAATTCTTCTGCGTTGCCTGAAGATTATGCGCAGCTTTGGGCCACTTCTAGTTGGAAAGATAATGGACTTAATTTTTCTGGATTTGGAAATGAAAAAACAGATGCAATAATCGATAGCTTAGCAGTAACGATGGATGAGACTGCAAGAGTTGGAATGGAAAAAAGAATTCAAGCCGAAATTTATAATGAGTATCCTTATGTTTTTATTTATGGTTTAGTTCGACGTACCGCAATTCATAAAAGATTTTCAGGAGCTGAATTGTATGGAGAACGTCCAGGCGTTTTATATAATATGTTTCAGTTAAATTCGATTGGCGTAAAGACAAGTGTTACTCCATAACTCGAATTTGGATGAAGTCAATAATGATCAAGAGATTTTTGCAAACGTTGGTAAGTTTGATCTTGTTGGTATTTTTTTCTTTTTTCTTGAGTAGAGTGCTGCCGGGCGATCCTGCTAAGTACATATTGACGTTTAATAATTCACAAGTGGTTTCCTCTCAAGAAGGAAGAACGAAAAGCTACGAGCGTCAATATCGTCAAATGGGATTACATCTTCCTTATTTTTATTTTTCGATGGAAAGTAGATTGTTGCCCGATTCCTTTGTTCATTTACCAGACAACGATTTCAAATTTCTATTGTGTTCTTTGTCGTATTATTCAGGAAATCCGAGTTTATCGTATTCAGTAGTTAAAATGTTGGTTGAAGGCAGAGAAAATGAAATCTTCATTTCGAGTTTTCAAACGGTTGGAATTTCTACAGCAGTAGATGATATGTTGGCAAAAAACGATGTTTCAGGAATTAATAAGAATTTACTCGTTAATTTGACAAAATTAAAAGCAGATCACAATGATCATTATTGGAAAAGATGGATTCCTTCCATTCAATGGAATGCTGAGAATCAATTTCACTTATGGTGCTTTGGAGGGAAGTCGGAGGGTAATGGATTTGTAAGTGAGGGAATTGTTCAAGGTGATTTTGGAAAGTCATGGACACGTGGCGGTGACGTTTTTGAGATGATGAAGTATCCTTTTTTATTGACTTTCTTTCTTTCTGTTTTTGTGCTCGTGATTACATTTCCTCTGGCATTGCTAATGGGTGGATGGTTGACGTTTTATCAGAGAAAATGGTATGCAAAGATTCAAAAACCATTGCTTATTTTTATATATTCTATTCCTGCCTTTTGGATGGGAACAGCCTTGCTTTTGTTATTTGCGAATCCAAGAATGTTGGATTGGTTTCCTTCCGCATCGCCTGTTTTGGAAACGAATAGTGGATTTTTTCCCTGGTTTTTTTCGCTTTGCTTTCAATGGAAATATTTGATCATTCCACTTTTTGCATTAGGGTATAGTACGTTGATTTATTTGTCGCAGTTGGTTTTTGAATTGTTGAAAGATGAATTGCAAAAACCATATGTGATGACATTACGTGCTGTAGGTTCTTCAGAGCGAAAAATAATCTTTTACTATTCTATGAAGAATGTATTGGTACCCTTAATTGTTTCTGGGATGAGTGTATTCCCGTTGCTATTAGGCGGCAGCGTAATTATCGATTTTCTTTTCACAATGCCGGGCGCGGGATCTTTGATGTTGCAGGCTTGTGATCAAAAAGACTTTCCAATAATTAGTGGAGTGTTGTTTGTGTCTGGATTGGTAACGATGCTCTCTTTCGCCTTAACAGATTTGTTTACTTCTCAAGTCAATCCTCTGATTCGTTATTCTAACTTGAAGAAAAATGGGTGAGAAGAATTATAGAAGGAAATGGAATCATTGGTCAATGAAAGTGATCGTGTTTTATGTACTTGTTGGTTTGTTGGCTCCAGTTATTTCTAATGATTTGCCATTGGTGAGAATTGATCAAGGTGAATGGTCTTTTCCATTTTTGAATCAAGATCAAGAATATAATTCTTCATTGAAAAAAAATGATGCTGGTTTTGAAATCTATGCCCCATTTGGATATTCGTCTGGGAAAAGCGACCCCTTCAACATGAGTTTCCGAGGACCTTTTGATCAACAGTTTGCCGAGAATGAAAAAGGAGGTTTAGTCGATATTCCATTGCAGAAGCGACATTGGTTGGGTACAAATTTGCTCGGTAGTGATTTGTTAGCAGATATACTTTATGGTACAAGAATATCTATGTTTATCGCTGTGATTGCTACTCTTCTTGCGAGTATTTTGGCGTTGTTTCTTGGTTTTTTAGCGGG
>CAIXTT010000259.1 GCA_903922455.1 uncultured Bacteroidota bacterium
AGTGAGGAATTTTATAAAGAGTTAGCCGGCGTAAGTGATCCGGAAGCGAAGAGAAAAGTAATCGGTCGTGTTTTTATTGAAGTATTTGATGCAAAAGCACACGAGATTAAAGATGTGAAATGGTTAGCACAAGGAACGATTTATCCCGACGTGATTGAATCAGTGTCGGTGAATGGTCCATCGGCTACTATTAAATCACATCATAACGTGGGCGGCTTACCGGAAAAGATGAAAATGAAAGTGGTGGAGCCACTACGTAGTTTGTTTAAAGATGAAGTGCGCTTGGTAGGAACTGCTCTAGGAATGCCTGCCGATTTATTGAATCGTCATCCTTTCCCAGGTCCGGGATTAGGAATTCGAATTTTAGGTGATGTAACAAAAGAGAAAGTAAGAATCATTCAAGAGGTAGATGCTATTTATATTGATGGATTGAAGCGTGATGGGTTGTATGATCAAGTGTGGCAAGCAGGCTCTATCTTTTTACCGATTAACTCAGTAGGAGTAATGGGTGATGAACGCACCTATGAAAATGTTGTAGCATTGCGTGCTGTGAGTTCTACTGATGGAATGACGGCCGACTGGTGTCATTTGCCTTATGAGTTTTTGGGAAAGATCTCCAATGAGATAATTAACAAAGTGAAAGGGGTGAATCGTGTGGTGTATGATATCAGTTCAAAACCTCCTGCTACTATCGAATGGGAATAAAGTTAACAAAAGCGAATGGTATTGTCTTTTCAATGTGCATTTTATTGCTCATCGCTTGTGGTACATCAAAAAAGACGACGGCGCCCCATGCAAAACCAGTAGTAGTTGCTCCTGTTGAAGAACCAAAGGAACTACGTAGCGATACGCTTACCAAAAAAGATCCTTCGGTGCAAACGATAACGATTGCACTTTTGTTAACATTGAAATTAGAGGAACATTTTGCGAATGACACTGCTCCCGATACGAATCCATTAATTCTTCAAGAAGCATTAGCGTCTTTAAATTTTTATGAAGGCGCATTGATGGCATCCGATACGTTGTCAACTAAATCAAAGAAAATTAATTTTAGGATCATCGATACAGGCGACGACTCCTTAGCAACCGTCACAAAATTAAATACAACCAGTATGAATGGAGTAGATGCGGTTGTTTCTTTTTTGCCATCTAATTTTACCACATTACTCGCACGAAATTCAAATCGATGGGCAAGGCCGATGTATTTATTTGCAGCAAGTAATACTTCTATCCTAGAAAAGAATAAATGGATTCGTTTAGTGAATCCGAGCAATTATACGCAAATTACTCAAGCGGCAACATACATTGCATCCAAACATAAGAACGATAAAATATTTGCGCTTTATAGAGATCAGAAAGGTGAAAATTTAATTTCCATATTGTTTGCAGATGTAATCGATAGCTTGCAAGGACAAAAGGGAGCTTGCTCTAGAATTAATTATAAAAGCGATGGTTTTACTGCACTAAAAGCTAAATTTTCAAAGACTAAAATGAACGTGCTTATCATCCCCACATCGGATGAATCATTCTTGTCGTCAATCTTGAATAAATTAAATGAAGAAAAAGCAGAGTATCAATTTACGTTGATGGGCATGCCGGCTTGGGAAAATTTCAATTCGATTGATCCCGACTTAATGAAGAAATTAGGAGCTTCTTTTTTTAGTGGAATGTACATCGATACTAAAAGTCTAGCTTTAACTCAATTTCGAAAGAAGTTTGTTTTTGAATTTCATGCTGATCCAACTCTTGCAGCTTACATGGGCTACGATGTGGTAAATTGCATTCTAGAAGAAAGTGAAAACATAAAACGGAACAGTGATATTCGTTTCCGATCTTTATTAAATTCAGGAAGAGAAATAGTATTATCTCCCGTTTGTGAATCGTGTGGCTTCGAATC
>CAIXTT010000260.1 GCA_903922455.1 uncultured Bacteroidota bacterium
GCTAACGAAGGAACTAATCTTTTTCATTATAAACAGTATAAAACCCGACCTGCGGAATGAACAGCAGATCGGGTTGAAATATCACTTTACTACTTTAGTCATTGTGTAAATGATCAAATGAGAACATTTGTGCATAGTTATTTGCAATGAGAAGGGCATCACCACCTTGTGACATCTGCACAGGAAGAGTAGCAATGCTGATGGTATTCGGGGTAGAGAACAACTTCAACACATCGGCCAATACATGAATTTCTGCTTCACGAGATCCATCTACAATTAAACTTTCGCCCATGAAATCAATTTCTACTTCACGTATAGCATTCGTATTATTTGCATTTTTGAAACCACCAATATGATAAACATACGAATTTCCAGCCTGTGTAGAAGCTGGAGAAGTACCTTCCAATTTAAAAAAGATATATCCGCTTGACCATGTCCAGAACATTCCATTGGCTGGATCCAAGGCGCCCGTTTGAGCTCCACTCACATTTCTGGCGGAGTCAACACCAATTGAAAAACGAACACTAGTATACCCTCCACCTGGAACATTAGGTATTGCCAATTTGGTTGTTGCCTGATTGGATTCATCCACTAAGAAATAACTATCTGGCATTTCATAAACCAATGCGTCAACTTTGTAAAACTGAACTTTAGAAATATAGTACTTTAATCTTGTAACGTTAAATGATTCACCCGAGCTATTCGTGTAAAAAGTACCACCCGTTTCATCAACGTTAACGGCTCCAGCCACATTTGTAATATCGAGCGTGACAGTTCCTGGTACGAACGTTGTATCAGGTTGAGGAGAAGGAACTACTTCCTCTTTATCATCTTTACAAGAAAAAAAACTAACTGAAATAAGGCATAGTCCTGCCAATACTAATTTTGATTTATTCATTTTATGATTTTTAATTGTTTTGTATAGAATTGTAACACACACCTCACTGTTGTATTAACAGCAAAGTATATTAAAAGTTTTGACAATAAAAAAACTATACAATGGGCGGTCGAAAATCAATGAATAAAACAGTTAAATAACCTATACTTTTATAAGGAAGAAATCTAAAATCAATATAATTTTCAACTACTGATAGAACAACAACTGGCGGAGCTAAGGAATACATTTCAAACTTAACTTGAGAATCGCTTCCTTGCTTTCTTTCTTGTTCATCTTGTGCTTTAAGTTCTTTATTCAGATGACAACCACCCTGACAAGTATTATTGGGAACTTCCTTCTTTTCACACAAAACAGATGCAAAATAATCTTGACGCAATTCATAATCTAAAAACAATAACGACTTCGTGATTGATCCCATTAGAAACACCACCATCATTGTTAAGGCTAAAAAGCGATTTAGCATGAACACAAATATACAAGACAAATCATCTTAAAATGTGTAAAATCGCATCAAACTTACTAACGAAATATCTCAAATAAATGCATCTTATTAATAATCAAAAATATATAAAAATTAAAGCAAGCTATTATTACCTAAAACTGACATATTTCATCTACTAAGAAAAATAGAATAACCGCCTTAAATAGTATCTATCGAAACAAACTGAGTATTCCACGCAAAGTTCTATTTTTCAAATCGGGACCTTGATATTGAATTTGCCAAATATAGATCCCATTCTGACAAAATTCTTTTTCAAACATTCCATCCCAGCCTATTTCTTGCTGATCGGAGACGAATAATTCTTGTCCATAGGTATTAAATATTTTCAACGAATATTTAAAAACCTCTCCTGAATACGATCTAAAAAAATCATTGATCCCATCATCGTTGGGAGTAAAAGAAGATGGCACAAACATTCCCGTAAAACAACGCTCCTTAATGAATACAGAATCTTGCCCTGTGCATCCTGACGAGTCAGTAACCGTCACAGCATACCATCCTGTATCGGTTACCATGAGTGTATTTGTAGCACTTCCTGTCGACCATAAA
>CAIXTT010000261.1 GCA_903922455.1 uncultured Bacteroidota bacterium
GTGCCGGATCCAGCACTTTGGGTGATCGCCCCAACGCTAAAAGGGCATTTACTTTCTGTATTCACGATATTATATTTTTTAAACTAGTTAACAATTATTAAAGATAAACAATTTTTGATTCGAGAAGTTTATGATAAATATCAAAATACAATAAAGAGCATTTGTTGAAATTAAATCTCACCGTAATTCAATGAAATACACTTTAGAAGCAATACAAATAAATATTATTTTTTATTAAATCTGAAACAATTTGAGTGAATTAGAAAGCTCCAATCGACAAAAAATCTATTTGAGTTCACACAAATAGAAACCCTTCACAAACAATACTATCTTTATTGCATGAATTCCAATTCTGAAAGTGAAAAAAGAAATCCCTTTAGTCGATAAAAAATATTTGCTTGAAAAATATCCAGGCAAAGGTGGATGGACCTATGCGGTCATTTCGGAAGTTTTACAAGATAAAAAAGCTCCTTTCGGTTGGGTAAAAGTAAAAGGGAGTATTGATAACCATAAAATAAAAAATTGCACCCTCATGCCAATGGGTAATGGCAAGCTTTTTTTACCTGTGAAAGCATCCATCCGAAAAGAATTAGGGAAGAAGGAAGGAGATTGGGTGCAAGTAATTTTATATGCAGACAATGCCCCAACAGAAATACCTGAAGAATTTCTCTCCTGTTTAAAAGACGCACCTATGGCGCATCAAATTTTTAATAGCTTAACAAACGGTCAACAAAAAGAATATATCGATTGGATCTATGCGGCAAAAACAGACGACGGCAAGGTGGCACGAATGGTAGAATCTCTTAAACAAATTGAAGAAGGAAAATGATTACAGATATCATATTCATATTACCAGATACATCCTATGAGGCGAAAGTCATAAAAGTTAATTTTTGAATTTACTATCTTCGCACCCACAATTCCATCAAGAATTGCCGATGCCCTCGTCCATGAAATTCAGAACCATCTTCTATTGCTTCTTACTACTATCGACTTCTGCTTTTTCTCAAGAACCTCAAGCAAAAGAAAAACACCATCAAAAAGGAAAGTTTTTCGTTTACTTTGGATGGAACAGAGCCTGGTTTACAACTTCTGATATCCATTTTAAAGGTGACAATTATGACTTCACGTTGAATAAGGTGGTAGCGAAAGATCGTCCTTCACCCTTGTCCGCAGATCCATATTTGAATCCTTCCCGGTTCACCATCCCACAATATAATTTTAGAGTGGGTTACTTCTTCAATGAACATTGGAGTATTACTTTAGGGGATGATCATATGAAATATGTAATGAAGCAAAATCAAACGGTAAAAATTAACGGAGGAATTTCTGATACAGTAGCGCATTATGAAGGACTTTATTCGAATGAAGACATTACTCTCTCCAAAGACTTTTTACAATTCGAACATACCGATGGATTGAATTATATAAATACAGACATCAGAAGATTTGATAATCTCATTACCTACAAAAGATTCAAATTAAATGTAACCGAAGGATTTGGTCTCGGTGTATTATTGCCTAGAACGAATACGACTTTACTCAGCAAAGAAAGAAATGATCAGTTTCATCTTTCTGGATATGGACTGGGAGCGTTATTGGGATTGAATTTGACTTATAATAATTGGCTCTTCATACAAACTGAATTGAAAGGCGGGTACATCAATATGCCAGATATTCGAACTACAAAAAACAAAGTAGATAATGCGAGTCAACATTTTTTCTTTACACAATTTAATTTTGAATTGGGGGCTAATATTAATTTGCATAAAAAAAGTAAATAGGTCTTTGACTCGAAATGCGAATGAACACGAAATGCGAATTATTTCTTTAATTGCAACAAAGATGAAATCCGTGCAAATCGTAATTATCCGTGTCATCAGCGTTCTAACTTCAAAGCTTTAAGTAAGGAAGATTAATCTTAAAAAATCTTAACCATCATAAAAAATCAGTGGCCCATCAAAACATAGATCAATGCCAATAGGTACATTAATTGGAGCCAGATACAAGAGCAGAAACCAAACAACTCTTCAGCAAACTTTCAGCTGGAGGAAAAATAGAAGTGGAATTACAAGAAATGTTCTAGGGATCTTATTTTGGAAGTTGTAAAGATAAATTTGGTGTTCAGTGGATGTTTTATTGCTCAAACTCATGAAACTTAAACAAAGTATTTATCCTTGCCTATGGAGGGATGAAGAACAGAACGAGTGGCAGTGGAACTCTTCAGAACTCGATGTCGAAAAATTAAAAATACTTAACATAATAAGAATATATAATTCCTCGTTTACCTATCTTCACTTTAATTCTTAACTTAATCTTAGCTATTAATTTATTCTATGAAATCATACGCCGGAAGTATCTCACTTGCAATCGCCATTGTCCTTTCTGCGTTTCTCTTTTCCAATGCCTTTAAGAATCGAAATAATTCTAGCAACAATATTTCGGTTACAGGACTGGGAAGCAAGAGTTTTGTTTCTGATCTGATTGTTTGGTCGGGATCTTTTGGGAAAAAGAGCTTAGAACTGAAGGACGCCTATGCACAACTCGACAA
>CAIXTT010000262.1 GCA_903922455.1 uncultured Bacteroidota bacterium
ACCGTAATTTGTGCCGATGTGGTACTCGATAATCCATTTGCACTGGAAGCAGTAAGACTAACGTTATAAACACCAGGTAACGTAAAAACATTTCCAGGATTAGCAACTACTGATGTATTTCCATTTCCAAAATTCCATTGATAAGAAATTGCATTGCTTGATGTATTTGTAAATTGGACATTAAATGGAACACAACCTTGCGCACTAGGCACAGAGAAGGAAGCTATTGGTGATTGTCCATAAACAGATCCTGCGACACTTAAAAGCATCGCAAACATCAAACTCAACACCACTAGGGCGCGTCTAATTAACTTTAGCACATCTTGGTACAAAATCATATGACATTCATACGTCAGGTATATCATTTAGTTCTATTGGAAGCATTAATTTACAGCCTGATTGATAAGCAATTGCAGTAATTAACACATCTATTTCAAATGCAAGATTTTCCAACTTTAAACAATTATTGCAGTTTTACGTTAATTTAATATGCTGATTATCTAATCGATACACATCAGACCTAGTTAAGTATTACCTTTGTATTCGATTAAAAGGAGTAAGAAAATAGAATGAATTTATCAGAAGAAGAATGGGTAGAGGTTTATGGAGCACGTGTTCATAATCTTCAAAATATAGATATACAATTTCCTAGAAATAAACTTGTTGTACTCACAGGTTTAAGTGGCAGTGGTAAAAGTTCATTAGCCTTTGACACTATTTATGCTGAAGGTCAAAGAAGATACATGGAAACATTTTCTGCGTATGCGCGTCAATTTTTGGGAAACATGGAAAGACCAGATGTGGACAAAATAAAAGGATTGAGTCCGGTAATTTCTATTGAACAAAAAACAACGAATACCAATCCACGTTCTACAGTAGGTACAATCACAGAAATTTATGATTTTCTTCGTTTGCTTTTTGCTCGTGCATCCGATGCTTACTCGTATTTATCAGGAGAAAAAATGATTCGTATGACCGATGATCAAATTAGAGATTTGATCATTCAGGAATACGATGGGAAAAGTATTTTATTATTATCACCAGTTGTAAAAGGAAGAAAGGGACATTACCGAGAATTGTTTCAGCAAATTGCACAACAAGGATTTTTAAGAGTACGAATTGATGGTGAACTAATCGAAATAAAAAAAGGGCTCCAGGCAGATCGCTACAAAACTCATGACATCGAAATCGTGATTGATAGAATAGTGATGAATGAAGATAATGCGTTAAGAGTTTTCGAGAGTATAAAAACATCATTAAAGCAAGGAAAGGGTTCCTTGATCGTGATGGACGAGCAATCGAAAAAAGTGCGTCATTTAAGTCAACATTTAATGTGTCCGACAACAGGAATTAGCTATGATGAACCGGCACCGAATAGTTTTTCTTTTAACTCACCTTATGGTGCCTGTACGAAATGCAATGGATTAGGAAACATCCCTGAAATTGATATTAAATCAGTAATTCCAGATACTTCCAAGAGCATAAAACAAGGAGGAATTACACCACTTGGTGATTACAAGGACAATTATATTTACAATCAAATTCAAGCAATTCTCAAAAAATATGATTGTACAATCAACACGTCAATAAAAGAAATTCCAGAAGAAGCTCTTGATATTATCTTATATGGATCGAATGAAGTATTCACTTTAGAAAAAGATATTTCTGCTGCAAATTCTGTCGGATTAGGAATCAGTTTCGAAGGAGTTGCAAGCTTTATTTCTGCACAACTAGAAGACGAAACTTCATCTCATAAATTAAGGAAATGGGCATTTGGTTTTATGACTCATATAGAATGTCCTACTTGCCATGGTGCTCGACTAAAAAAAGAATCACTTCAATTTAAAATTGACGATAAAAATATTGCTGATTTAGCACATCTCGACATCTTAGACTTGCATGAATGGAGTAAAAATGTGGAGAAAAGATTAAGTGGAAAACAAAAAACGATAGGCAAGGAAATATTAAAAGAGATCAACAAAAGAATTCAATTTTTAGTAGATGTTGGTTTAGATTATCTTACTTTAAATCGATCCTCTCGATCACTTTCAGGAGGAGAAACACAACGCATTCGATTAGCCACTCAAATAGGATCTCAATTGGTTGGAGTAATGTATATTTTAGATGAACCAAGCATTGGATTGCATCAGAGAGATAATGCGCGTCTCATTCAATCGTTGAGAGATCTAAGAGATTTAGGAAACTCAGTGATCGTTGTTGAACACGACAAAGAAACCATCATGGCCGCAGATTATGTGATCGACCTAGGACCAGGGGCAGGATTACATGGCGGAAGAGTTGTATCTGCTGGAACTGCTAAAGAAGTTAGCGCCTCCCTTACTCTTACTGGTAAATATCTATCTGGGGAACTAAACGTGCATCGCACTAAACGCAGAAAAGGAAATGGAAAATCGTTAACCCTTACCGGTGCATCTGGAAACAATTTAAAAAATGTGGATGTAGAATTTCCGCTAGGAGTATTTATCTGTGTAACTGGAGTTTCAGGGAGTGGAAAATCAACGCTAATAAATGAAACTCTTTATCCAATACTCAACCAACATTTTTATCGATCACAAACAAAACC
>CAIXTT010000263.1 GCA_903922455.1 uncultured Bacteroidota bacterium
ATTTTATTGTATTTATTTTATCCAAAATTTTGCAACGGTCAAGACCCATCATTTAGTCAAATTGATAATACCCTTTCATATTACCATGCTTCCAATATTAATATAGAAGGTGGGGTTGGTATTAATCTGGCACATCGAAGACAATGGAGTAAAGTTCCTGGTGGATTTACATCTTCTTGGATTAACGGAACGATAAAAGCAGAAAAAAAGAACACTAGTTTTGGCTTCAATTTTATCTCAGACCAAGAAGGGGCTGCTCTAATTCAAACTCAAAAAATTGATCTTGTTTGCAGACAACAATTGAAGATAAGATCCACTCGATTCCGAAGTATTAAATCTTTCACGATTGGGGGTTATGCTGGGGTCGAAAGAAAATCAATTGATTGGTCTAAATTAATTTTCTCAGATCAAATAGATCCAGTTTTCGGAATTTATCAACCCTCTTCACAAATACAACCTCAGGAAGATAACACGCTTTTCTATGATTGTGGAATAAGTCTTACTACATCACTTTCTTTTAAAAGAAATGATCTTCGGATTCCTATAAATATTCATACTTCTATAAACCATTTTATAAGTCGTGGTGATGAGTCATTGCAAGGGATCGAAACACAAAAGCCAAGATTATTTGTTATATCAGCAACGAGCACCATTCAGAAAAATGATTTCTTTAATACTCCTCTAATAAAACCTTCTTTTCAATGGGAATTACAAACGAAAGCACACCGAATTAAATTTGGTTCATTAGCTGGTTATATTAGTGAAAGGGCAGAAAGAGCCTTTTATGTAGGTATGTACTATTCCACTTTCGTTAATTATCGATACCACATTAACGCATCTGCCCTTATTCCTGTAGTAGGATTCGAAAAACAAATAAACAATTCTGTATTTTCTTTCGGCTATTCTTATGATATGATTCTATCGGGATTAAATGTTTCACAAGCTGGCGGCATTCATGAAATTACTATGGCTCTATCTTATGTCACTAAGAAAACTAGGTATAAACAAGGTTCTAATGTATTTGTAAAATGTCCAGACTTTTAATCGCAGTATTCATTATGTTCAGCATTAATTCGGTGTTCGGACAATGCCCTACTTGGCCAAATTTACAGGATTGTAGTAGCTTAAACACAACTGGCGGAATTTGCAATTCTAATACAGTGTTTTGCATTGGAGATTCTGTCGGCGTACAGAATTCTTCTATAGGAAACATCGACTCCAGTTTTATTTGTTGGGGTGACGGAAGCCCCATTCAAAAATTTGCTGGAGTATTCCCGGGATGTATTAAGCACTTTTATAATTATAAACCCGATAGTTGCGTTGGAGGTAATGGCCAAATTCAAAAACAAATACAAATTGGTATAAAACAAACCTGTGCAAGCGGAGAAAGTTTTCATTCACTAATTACCCCAATAGACATAAAATTCAACCCTCATGCTGATATTAGTGTTTCACCACTTGTAGCTTGTTTAGGAGTTCCAGTTCTAATCACAAATTCTTCGTGTCCCAACTCAAACAATCCAACTCATTTTTGGGACTTTGGAGATGGTTCTACGTCTAGTTCACAATATCCCTCTTCACATACTTATAATACTCCTGGAACTTATACAATAATCTATACTGTTACTAATTCTTGTGGATCATCCACACAATCAAAAACGGTAACGGTTTTGCCTCCTACAACAGTTAATCCAATTACACAACTTATAGATTATTGCTCCCCTTCAAATTTTATTCCTGATGTTAATTCACACAATGCTTTAACTTTTCTCTGGACTAGTTCTCCAACGTCAGGTATAAACATTTCTTTCCCTACAGACTCACAACCAAATTTCCAGATAAATTCTGCAGGTATATATAATATTCAACTTAATGTAACTGGTTGTTGTAACTCCCCTGGTAGCGATTGTTCATGGGATACTACAATGACGATATTGCAAGGGCCGAATGTTACTTCAAATCCAATCCCTACATATTGTGGGAATGCGGTTTTAAATCCTTCTACTTACATCTCTGCAACTGGAAGTATTAGCCAATATAATTGGTCATTTCCTGGAGGATCTCCAAATTCTTCAACATCGCAAAATCCAGGAAATATTTCATTTAACTCTTCTGGGAACTATCCAATCACTTTAGTTGTTATAAGTAGTTGTGGAAATGATACACTAACAGATACGGTACGAGTTTTACCTCCTACAATCATTCAACCTCTATTAAATTATACTGGTAATTGCACCCCACTTCAAATAACTGGAAATCTTAATCCATCAAATGCTACTTCGTACTTGTGGGGAATGAGTCCATCATCCAATGGTATCATTTCAGCTCCCTCTAATTCGAATACCAACATAACAATTAATACTCCTGGAGTTGTAACTATTACCGCAAATGCAAATGGATGTTGTACAGCACCATTGAGTGATTGTACTTGGGACACCACACTTACCATTTTGCAGGGACCAAATGTTTCCCTTAATGCTATTCCTACATTTTGTGGTAGTGCGTTTATAACACCAACGAACTACTTTTCTGCACAAGGAAATATCAGCCAATTCAATTGGTCATTTCCAGGAGGATCGCCTTCCAGTTCAACGAACTCAAACCCTGGAAATATTACTTATAACACACCAGGCAACTATGCTATCACATTAAGCGTTTTGAATAATTGTGGTGTCGCGTCAATAACGGACACAGTTAGAATATTACCTCCGACCATTATTCAACCACAATTAAATTTTACTGGACTTTGTACTCCACTACAGATAACAGGTAACATGAACCCCAGTAATACACAGACAATATCTTGGAATTTAAATCCAACTAACAATGGTGTGATAGTAAGTCCAAGTCTCGCACAGACTCAAATAACATTAACTACCGCTGGCTCTACTACGATTTCGGCTAGTGCTACAGGTTGCTGTACCTCGCCTCTTAGTAATTGCAATTGGGATACAACTTTAAATGTACTTCAAGGTCCAATTTTAAATGCTACCCCGATTCCTGATTTTTGCAATAGTGCTAATGTAAATATTGGGCAGTACTTCGGTTTTGGTGGAGCAATCAGTACTTATCAATGGGATTTTACAGGAGGATCTCCCGCTACTTCAAATTCTGGCAATCCCGGAATTGTAATTTATAACTCACCAGGTAATTATCAAATCACTTTAATCGCTACAGGAAGTTGTGGCGCAGACACAGTAACAAATAATTTGCTAGTAGGAGCCCCTCCTATTATCAATATTAATCCAACTGATATATTTGGATGCGATAGTTTAACCGTTAATTATATTAATAATTCACCTCTACTTCAAAGTTATAGTTGGGTAGCAAACAATGGAGTTTTCATAGGGGGAACAAACAATACAAGTATAAGTCCTTCCGTTTTTTATTCGACTCCTGGTTTTTACTCAGTTAATGTCACCGCAAGTTCTCCTGGTTGTTCTCCCATTTCAAATAATTTTAATGTTACGATCGGTGAAGCTCCACATTTAAGTCAAATTGGAACTATTGATGATATATGCGATACTATTTCATTAAATCTAAACAACTATTTTAATTTATCACCTAGTACAAGTGACTCGGGCTATTTGTGGACGATAACCTATAATGGAAATCCATTTTTTAATTATACAGGAAACAACCCTATACCTATAATTATCCAAGACACCGGATCTTATGCAGTTTATGTGCTTGCTTGGAACGCATGTGATTCTATAATATTAATTGATACTTTTCGCTATAATTTACCAAGCACATTAATACTACCGAATGATACAACAGTTTGTAAGGGTTCTGGCCCTATTCCCCTCATAGCAACACCTTCGAATGGAAATTGGAATTGGAATGGAAATTTGATAACCACAGGAAATTTCATTACGAGTTTAACGACACAAGTTTCAAACCAAATGATTTATTCCTATGGAGTAGCAACGTGTGCGGTTTCAGATTCCTTTAAAATTACAGTATTAGGAGCTAATATTGATGCGGGTCCAGATACTACCATCTGTAGTAATAGTTCCTTATTTTCCTTAATCGCAATTCCACCTGGAGGTGCCTGGAGTGGTACAGGCATAATTAATCAACTGACAGGCCTATATAATCCTACTTTGCCTTTATCTAGTATCGACACTGTAGTATATACTTTTATTGACAGTGTTTATAATTGTATTGTAAAGGATACTGTGCTAATTACAATATTTCGCCCAACAGCAAGTGCTACTTCTTTTCCAGATACAGCATGTATTAATCAACCTATACTTTTTGCAAATAACGCATCTGGAACGACCTCTATTTGGAATTTAGGTGATGGAAGTGCAATCAACACCCTTAATAGTTTTACACATACTTATATTTCTTCTGGACCATTTACAGTTACATTGATTTATGAAAATCAGTACGGTTGCAGAGATACAAGTATTGGAGTAATCGAAATAGTAGAGCCACCGAATTCACTTTTTTCACTCGATACAAATAGAGGTTGTGCGGTTTTACCAATAACAATTTCTAATCTTAGTTCGTTCTACGGAGGTAATTCTTATAATTGGGATTATGGAAATGCAGGTACTGATAGTACTTTCAATCCAGGGACGGTTTTCTTTGACCAAGGACCAGGAGATTCAACAATTTATTATATTACATTAACCGTAGCAAATGGATGTGGAGTTGCAATTCATACAGATAGTATTGTTGTTTATCCAATTCCTGTTCCAGACTTTGGCATGGTATATAATGATAGCTGCTCACCTGCACTTGTGTCTTTCAATAACATTACAACAGGACAACCAAAATCGTTTGAATGGTTTATAAATGGTGTTTCTGTCTCAATAGACTCAATATTACCACCCACTGTTTTTATTGCAGATAGTACTGATTCAACTTATATAATTACGCTGGTTGCATCGAACAGATGTGGAACTGATTCAATTTCTAAATCACTTACTGTTCGACCGAATGAGGTCACAGCCTTTTTTAACACTGATCATATATTTGGATGTAGACCACTCAATGTTACTTTTACAAGTGCGGTAGCAGCTAGCTCTATAATTAATTGGGATTTTGGTGATGGAAATACCGCTTCTGGTGAAATTGTAACGCACACTTATGACACGGCAGGAATTTTTATAATCTGGCAATACGTAGATAATTTATGTGGCTTTGATTCAGTGAGTCAAGTTATTGAAGTCTTGCCGCAACCTGAATTAAGTTTTTTAATACCTCCAAAATCCTGTGACAACGATATCGTTTCCATTATAAATACATCACCAAACATTTCTGGATACTCTTGGGATTTTGGAGACTTAACCAGTCTAGATTCTATTCAATATTCTCCAACACATTTATTTTCTACCCCTGGACAATATACAGTGACTTTAATTGGGTTCGCAGATAATACCGGATGTTCTGACACTCTTTCTCAATTAATAAATATTGTAGGGCATCCTATTGCAGATTTTAATTTAAGTACCACATCTGGTTGTGTTCCTTTACAATTGACTTTAACCAGTACAAGTCTAAATGCATCTTATTATTTATGGTCAATGGGGAATTCTGATACCTTGATCGGAAATCCTTCTAGCTATATCTATCTCGACTCTGGTCAATATGCTATTAACTTAACTGTAATTGACACGAACTTATGTAGAGATGATTCAACGTATTATTTTATCACTGCATTTCCTATACCCTCTGCTGAATTTACCTACACTCAACAACCCAATTGTTCAATTCCAACTTTCGTAAGCTTTACTAATAATAGTATCGGTGCAAACAGCTCCCTATGGGATATGGGCATTTTTGGACAATCATCAACGGCCAATCCCGTTGTATCATTTAATTCTTCAAGTAGCTTTACCTGTACTCTTGTAGCTATTAATTCTTACAATTGTAAAGACACTATTCAAAAATTAATAAAAATTTACGACAATCCAATTGCCAACTTTACTCCAAAAGACACTACTGGTTGCGTTCCGTTTTCACTGACATTTATAAACACTTCCTTAAATGCAAATGGAGGAAATTGGAGTTTTGGAAATGGAGATAGTTCTTATCAATATAACCCAATTTATACATTTAATACAACAGGAAGTTATTCAATAACACTTATAGCAAATATGGATTCAATTTGCTTTGACACAATTACAGTTTTAAATGCAGTAAATGTTCTTCCAATTCCAAAAGCCGATTTCACTTTTAGCCAAGTAATTGATACCCTTGTAAACCCAAGTGGCATATATAATTTTACTGATTTATCAATTGATGCTATTAAATGGCAATGGGACTTCGGAGATAATAGTCCGATTGATACAAACCAAAATCCTATCCATCGTTTCGAAAACAATGGAGTCTTTTATGTGACTTTAACTGTGTTCAATGAAGAGGGATGTCCCAATACCATTACAATATTTGTAGATGTAAATTACTTAAGTTCATTGTTTATACCCAATGCATTTTCCCCTGACGCTGGCACTCCCGAAACAAAATATTTTATACCTAAAGGTGCTGGTATTAGTGAATATACTATTGAAATATTTTCTCCCTATGGTGAAAAAGTTTGGGCATCTAATGCTTTAACAAATGGTCATCCATCAGAATATTGGGATGGTTCATTAAATGGAACTACTCTCCCACAAGGAGCATATGTTTGGAAGGCTCATGCCATCTTTCAAAATGGTAGTATATGGGATGGGATGAGTTATAATGGAGAAAAACCAATAAAAGTTGGCTCAGTAATGATTATTAGGTAAGTTAAGATTTTTGTATGCTTTTACTATCAATTTGCAAATTCTTGAAACCCTTTATTCGCTATTTCTTTCGTCAAACAAATCATAATAGTTTATCCTTACTAATTCTCTCTCTAATTGTGATCTATTATATGACAACTCACTTATTTCTTTATCAAGCACTTCTATTTCTTTGTTCAACACCTCATTTCTTTCAATTGCAGACTTCAATTTTTTAAGTTTACCATGAAAGTTTTTATTAAAAAGTCTTTCCATAAATTTGTTTACCTTGTTTTTCCTGATATAAACCCATCCTTTACTCGATACATTATTTATCATAAAATCTTTAAATATCTCTAAAGTAAAGTCATGTTCATGTACCCTTAAAAATTCATGTAGATCTATTGAAATTGCAGATATATCAAGGGCTGAAATTTTTTCAAGTTTGTCACTTTTAATAGGATTTGAAAAGAAAGGTTCAACAAATAATTCATTCCCCTCAATAAGTAATACTATATCCACCCTAATATCTCCCACTGTCGTCTTGTATTCTCTTTCTATGTAACATGTCTGAATTCTAATTTCAGATGACTCTTGAAAAATCCTGCCAAGAAGATTAAAATTTTTCGCGTGAAACCTAGCATTTATACCTGCGTATTCTAAATATCCGTTAAGTTTATTAATTATAATTGGGTTTCGATATGGACTAGCGTCAAAATGATGAAATGTAATGGGTGGCAACTTTATTATATCAATAGTTTTGAATATTTCCTTAGACAACCAATGAATATAAGATTCAAAGGAAAGACTAAGGACGCAGTTCGATTCTTTGTCGTGTCTAAAATGTGCAGATTGTTTTACTCTTCTATTTACAGCAACTAAATCTGCCTTACAATTGGGACAATAACAATTGCACTCTTTTCCATTTTTTACATCGATTACATGAACAAGTTTATTTGTTTCTTTTTCTAGTGCTATTGGAATTCGAATATTAGTTGCCATTTGAAATGGTTTTCTAAAGGATAAAATATGACAGAAACAAAGTAATAATTACAGTCCCTACTACTCCACCACCAACCGTCCCGCACTTCGAGAAGAAGAGGTTGTTGTGTAAAAATACAATCCCGGTGTTAAATCTAATTCCAACTGTAAAGCAGGTTCAGTTAAAGGAATCTGCATCACTTCTTGACCCAACACATTGGTGAAAATTAAAGTGGAAGGTTTTGTAAAATTGTTGACTTGAATGTTGATGGTTCCACTTGTAGGATTCGGAAAAATGGAAATTACATTTTCTTTTTTGTCAATTTCGTTAACCGGAGTGGCGCCGCTGTATTCAATGAAATCGGCATACGGAAGTCCGCCTGACGCAAATGAGCCATTATAAATTACCGTGTAGGTATTGGTTGTTAAATCGAATTTATAGATCACACCTAAACTGTTTGTGCCTCCACTGTTGGCCATGCCATATAAATTTCCATCGCTCGCCATCATCACGTTTCCGTATGGACTTGCACCAGTGGGAGTATCAAAATCGTGTAGCTTGGTCATGGTGTTGTTTGAAATTTGATATTTAAAAATAACGCCTTTGTTGTTATTTACTCCACCTTGAGTAGTACATCCATATAAAATTCCTCCCACTTCAATCAACTGACACCATGGTGCAGATCCATCGGTGCCATTGAAGTTGTGTACAACCGTGTAATTATTATTGGTGGGATCTAAACTAAAAATTACACCGTAGCCTCCCGCTCCTCCACCAAATGCCATTCCGTATAGTAATCCGTTGCTCGCTTGTCGCATTGTGCCAAAAGTTGTCCAGCCCGTGAAGAAAGAAAAATCATGTACAATTGAAAATGTAGTTGTCGGAATATCGTAACTGAAAATGACGCCACCACTGTTTGTTCCGCCTGAAGTAGTCATTCCGTAAATTTTATTATTTACGGTCGATTGCATCACGCCACCGTTTGGAAGTTGCCCACTGGTGATATCAAAATCATGTCGTTTGGTATACGTGTTGTTCGTCAAATTGAATTCATAAAAAACACCTTTGTCAAATAGTCCGCCGTTATTTGTCATACCAAATAAACTATTGTTGTTGCTTGCTTTGATGATGGGTCCACGAGGATAATATCCAGAAAGCGAATCCATGCTATACAGTGTAGTGTAATCGTTAGTGCCCGGATTATAACTAAAAATATCACCAACGGCATTGAGTCCGCCGCTAGTAGAATTTCCATAAAGCTGTTGATGGGCAAAAGGTTGCTTTGAATGCTTCCGCCATTGAGTAATCCCGTGCACGCATGGTCCATGCTGTAGCCTGTGCCGTCACCATTAATTTTAATGATTCCACCAATACCGAAGGGTCCGCCGAGAGCCATGCTGCCCCAGAGTTCCGGAATTTGTGAAGAAGCGGAGAGAGTAATTAAAATACTGAAGAGGGAAAGTAAGGCTTTTTTCATGATGGGAAAGTTTGAGAAAATAAAGATATAAATTAATCTTAAAAACAATGCTAATGGGCCGCAGATTTATTAAGATGATTATGATTTGTTAAGATATGATCTTCTCAGTCTAATAACATATCTTCAAATTTTCAAATTAAATCATCTTCAAATTAACCCGATCGCTCATCGCGTTTGGTGTAGCCCATCCCTTGTAATTTTAAATCGCGGTAAACTTTTAATTCTATTTCGGGAAGGATGGGATCGCCGACGGGTTGGAGGAGGTCGATGTCGTTTTCGCGCGGACTCTTTATTCTTTTGCTGATGGGATAAGCATTCATCTCATCATCGGTATAAGGTTCGAGGAGATCGGTGATTTGATTGAGATGTTCTGCTTCCAACCATCTGCGTTCGTCGCTCTCGTGGAGGATAACAGGAGAACGATGATGTCCGATTTGCTGAATGACTTTGTTGGGTGTGGTGGTGATGATGGAAAAAGAATTTATTATTTCTCCCGTTTCTTTATTCGCCCACTCATCCCAGATACCTGCTAAGGCCATGGGTCGACGCTTGAGGTAGACGAGATAGGGTTTGTCGAGCTTTTCTTTTTTCGGACCTTCAATAAAATAATCGGCGATC
>CAIXTT010000264.1 GCA_903922455.1 uncultured Bacteroidota bacterium
ACATCGTTCCGATTGAAGACGAAGATATATCAAAGCAATTGGCACGATCATTCAAGAAATCAGGAATAAATATTATGACTGAATCTAGCGTTGAGAGTGTGGATAGTGCGGGTGCAGGATGTAAAGTGAAAGTAAAAACTAGAAAGGGAGAAGAAATTATCGATTGTGATATCGTTTTATCGGCTGTAGGAATTACTCCTAATATTGAAAATATTGGCTTAGAAGATGTAGGTGTCATCACCGACAAAGGAAAAGTATTAGTAAACGATTACTACCAAACAAATATTCCGGGCGTTTATGCCATTGGTGATATTGTAAAAGGTCCGTCATTAGCACATGTTGCTTCTGCAGAAGGAATTTTATGTGTAGAAAAGATTGCAGGTCTTTCGGTACACCCCATTAATTACGGAAACATTCCAGGATGCACGTATTGCATTCCTGAAATTGCTTCTGTTGGAATGACAGAAAAAGCAGCGAAAGAAGCGGGTATCGAAATTAAAGTTGGAAAGTTCCCATTCTCTGCGAGTGGAAAAGCGAAAGCAGCGGGCGCCAGCGATGGGTTTGTAAAAGTTATTTTTGATGCGAAATACGGTGAGTGGTTAGGTGCACACATGATTGGCACGAATGTAACCGAGATGATTGCAGAAGTTGTGGTAGCTCGTAACTTAGAAACGACAGGACACGAAATCATTAAATCGATTCATCCGCATCCAACCATGAGCGAAGCCATTATGGAAGCTGCTGCAGATGCATATGGCGAAGTGATTCACATGTAAATTTATTTCCATCAATAAATAAATAAGAAAAGGGAGCTGTTAGTTCCCTTTTCCTATTTTAATTAGATTCAACTCAAATTAAATGAATTTACATTAATCAAAACAACTTCTCAAGTGTCCTTTTGTGTCCTCGTTTTTCTCTAGTGTTAAAAAAAGTTAAAATCCAGAAAGATAATCCTCAATATTGCTAGAGTTTAAAAAAGTTTTGCTACTAAAAATATCCTAAACTCAATTCGATAGCCGAGAACAGGAATCAGTGGAGTTTGATAATACGTTTTCACTTTCCATGTTTTCGCATAAAAAAAAGCTACTAGAATAAAAAAATCATCGATGATTTATCTTTGAAATTAAATAATTTTCCATTTGACGAGAATAACACCTTTCTAATTTTCACGCTATTTCAACTCCAACAAAGCCACACTCTCTACATGCGCCGTATGAGGAAACATATCGACCGCTTGCACTTTTACTAAGGTATACTTTTCAGATAGCATTAATAAATCACGAGCTTGTGTACCTGGATTACAACTTACATACACAATACGAGGACAATTACTCTTGAGTAATTGCGCCACCACATCTTCATGCATTCCAGATCGAGGTGGATCGGTGATAATTACATCGGGCTTGCCTTCTTGATTAAACAATTCATCACTCAATAAATCTTTCATATCGCCTGCAAAAAAAACGGAGTTTTTAATATCGTTTAACTCCGCGTTTAGCTTTGCATTATCAATGGACTCTTCTACATATTCAATGCCTACTACTTTCTTTGCTAATGCAGCAACGAATAAAGCGATGGTTCCGGTACCCGTATACAAATCGTAAACAATATCCGTCTTTTTTATCGCAGCAAATTCACGAGCTAATTGATATAAAGCTAATGTTTGCGTAGGATTGGTTTGAAAAAATGATTTAGGACCAATTCGAAATTGCAATCCTTCCATCTCCTCTGTGATGTAAGGCAATCCCGACCAAGTATGCACTACCAAATCATGAAATGTATCATTCCCTTTTGGATTGATGACATACAGTAAGGAAGTAATTTGTGGAAACGTTTGCTCGAGATGTTTCAGTAATCCTTCTAGCTTTTCGCGATCATTTTTATACACCATTACAATCACCATCAATCCACCCGCCAACGTATTTCGAATGATGAGTCCGCGCATCATTCCTTCTTTATGACGAATATTCATGAAAGGCATCTCATTCGTAAGACAGTATTCTCGTACCGCTAAACGAATCGCATTGGAAGGATCGGGCTGCAAGTAACAATTTTCTATATCGAGGACCTTATCAAATTTACCAGCAATATGAAATCCTAATCCAGGACCAGAAATTTCATTGGTTGCTGAAAATTCTTCAAAGTTGAGCCACTTTCTATCGGCAAAGGAATAATCTAATTTATTTCGATAATGCTTTGTGAGTGAAGAACCTAGAATAGGGATTAAATTTACATTCTCAAATTTTCCAA
>CAIXTT010000265.1 GCA_903922455.1 uncultured Bacteroidota bacterium
GTTCCTTTTATGAAATCATTTGAAGGATATAAGTACTCTGAAATTGCTGATGAACTGCACGTGCCATTGGGTACTGTAAAAATTAGAATTCATGTAGCCCGTCAAAAATTAAAAGAATCATTAAATGCCTATGGAGCAGATCATGGTTTTAATTTAAATTAAAATTTGTTTGTTATGCAATTTTGCGACACTAATGAACTAGAGTACTTCTAAGCAGTACCTTCACTCTGTTTCAACTACAAAGTATCATTAGACTTCATGAACGAAAAATGATCGCACTATAGTAATTGAAATTATTTATTTATACAATTACCAACTTACCAACTTACCAACTTACCAACTTACCTATACTCTTGCCTATACATTTTTAGCATAAGTACAAAGTAAGAAATTAGTAACGGACCGAATACAATTCCTGGAAGTCCAAACCACTGCATTCCCAAAATCACCCCAAGCACAGTCACCAGGGGGTGTACATTCGCAAATTTTTTCTGAAGCGTAAAACGAAATATATTATCAATATTGGTAATGATTAACGTACCACAAATTAAGATGGCTATACCTTGCCAATGATTGCCGTTTGAATATTGGTAAATGCCTGCTGGAATCCATACCAACGCAGTTCCTACGAGCGGAATAAAGGACATGAATCCAGTTATGGTACCCCAAAACCAAGGTTGATCCAAATCGCAAAACCAAAAAATAGTACCTGCAGTCAGTCCTTGTAAAATAGCAAGTACGGGTGCGCCCAACACATTACTGAAAACAGCCATCTCTAATTCAGCTGAAAATTGCTGCGAATGACTCGTCTCAAAAGGTAAATAATCTATTAACGTTTTTTCCAAGTCACCTTGATTTTGTAAGAGGTAATAAAGAATGAAATACATCATTCCTATGGTCGCTAAGGCATCCGCAGTAGCACCTAAAATTTGTGGAATAATATCACTTGCTAAGCGCTGAAACTTCTCAAGCATATCATGACTTAACACACTAAAACCAGTTTGCGAATAGATGAAAGCATCCATCTTCTTTAATCCATTCATCAAGTCATTGCTATGGATAATCGCATAATTTATTTTAGAAGCCAACAGCCCATATAACGACCAAAAAGGAAGGAGAATGGTGATGAAGGAAATGAACAATATCAAGACAATAGAAAGCGTTTTATTCCAATTCTTCTTGATGGTTAAGAATTTTAAAAACGGTCGAGCCAATACATAAAGTATTGTAGCAGAGAGGAAGGAAGTTAAAAATCCAATCAATGACCAAAATAAAAAGACACCCAAGAAGATGATGACCAACAAGCTTACCACTTGATTTCGGTTGTTATTCATGGAATAAAAATAATCATTTTGGTTCATTACGATCTGTTATCTTTGAAAAGTTAAAAAATAATTATGTCCATATTCTCCAACCATCGTCGTAAACTGATTCTTTTGATGTTGATTCCATCAACCTTTTTAAGCATCAGCTTTGTAGATGATTATTTTATGATTAGCAAACAGCTCGATATTTTCTCAGCAGTGTATCGTGAAGTCGACCAGTTTTATGTGGATGATGTGAAGCCAGGTGAATTATTAAAGGTGGGAATTGATGGTATGTTAATGACCATCGACCCTTACACTAATTTTTATCCTGAATCGGAAATTGAAGATTATAAAATGAAGCATGTCAGCACGGAGTACGGTGGTATTGGAGCTTCTTCTTTTCTTTATGGGGATAGTGTTGTGATTTATGATGTGTACGAAGGCTACCCCGCTCAATTGGCCGATGTCCGTGCGGGTGATTTGTTGATTTCTGTGAATGGTAGAGCGATTAAAGGTTTATCTCCTACTGAAATTGATGGTATGATCAAAGGGCAGGCGGGTACTGTTGTGAAAGTTGGATTGTCACGTTATGGTGAAACGGCGCTCATCGAAAAGTCAATTACCCGTGGAGAAATTAAAGTAAAAAATGTTCCTTACTATGGAATGATCAACGACAGTGTTGGCTATATCAAACTCGATAAGTTTTTACAAAACTGTTTCAACGAAGTGCACGATGCCTTAGTCGATTTGCAAAAGAACAAGGGTCTTACATCGCTCGTTTTTGATTTACGAGGGAATGGCGGTGGATTGTTAGAAGAGTCGGTGCAGATGTTGAATTTATTTGTGAAGAAAGGAGAGTTGCTCGTTACACAAAAAGGAAAAACGGAAGGGTCAAACAATACGTACATTGCAAAAGTAGATCCAATCGCTCCTGATTTAAAAGTGGCTGTTTTGATTGATAAAAATTCTGCATCAGCGAGTGAAATTACAGCAGGTAATTTTCAAGATTTA
>CAIXTT010000266.1 GCA_903922455.1 uncultured Bacteroidota bacterium
AAGAGCGGGGTGTTGAGGTTGTTTGATGTGGAGGGTAGAGTGGTGGTAGAGAGGAAAGTGGAGGTGATAGCGGGTGGGTATTTTACATCAGAGATTGCGATGAGTGGGATTGCGAGTGGGGTGTATGTTGTTTCGTTGGTGACGGAGAAGGATAAATTACAAGGCAAAGTTTTAAAATATTAGTCCTTAACATACGCAAACTTAACCGCGGCGACGCAACGTCCCGAAGCATCGGGAGCGCGGCGGACCTGCCTGCTGCAGCTACTGTTTGGACACAAATCTACTAATTTAGTAGCATGAAAAAACCAAACCACCTTATTGATTTCGAAGGAGAACTGCGAGATAAACGCTTAGTTTCTAGGGCAGAGAAATTAGTTTCAGCTCTAGTTATATCTCGAACAAGTTCAGTTCACGGAAGTACAAACTCTGAAGCAAGCCAAAAGGGTTTTTATAGATTTTTAGAGAACGAAAATGTTAGTGAAGAAGAACTGATAAGTTCCCTTACAAATCGATGCAAAAGAAACGTACAGGGCAGGGATGTTTTAGTAATTCAAGATACTAGTTCATATGGCTTAAATCATTTAAAGGAAAGTATAGAGGAAGAAAGTGGCTTAGGACTAATTGGCAACAAAACGGGTCTGGGATTTTTATCTCATGTTAGCGTGGTTCTAGATGCTGATGCAGAAGATATGTTAGGATTTTCTGATGTTCAATTATGGCATCGAAAGGAAGATAAATCAAATAATACTACACGAATTTATAAGCAACAACCCATTCAAGAGAAGGAATCCTATAAATGGATAAAGGCGAGTGAAAACTCAAAAACACTACTATTGGAAGCCTCATCTATTACAATAATAGAAGATCGTGAAGGAGATATTTACGATCAATTTTGCATGGTTCCAGATGAACGAACCCACTTAATAATAAGAAGCAGAAGCGATAGGAATTTGTTTAATGGTAGTACAATGGATGCTGTAATCAAAAAATCAAAGTTGCTGAGCAAGGTATCCATTCCGATAATAAAAGATTTAAGAAAACAGAAAGTTGCAAGAATAGCACAAGCAGAAATAAAAGCATGTAAAGTGTGTTTAACACGACCACACGGAAAATCTATTAACAAGGAATTACCTGAGTACAAAGAATTGTTTGTAGTGAATGTTCAAGAGAAAAGTGATGTAAAAATAAAGGATCCGATACACTGGCGCATTCTAACTACAATTGAAGTTCTAACAGTTGAAGATGCAGAAAAAATCATTGAACGGTATAAACAAAGATGGTATATTGAACAATTGTTTCGATTGACAAAGAAACAAGGTTTTAAAATAGAGCAAACACAACTTAAAAATGGATGGGCAATAAGAAAACTTTATCTGTTAGTTTTAGCAGCTACACTAAAAGTGATGCAGCTCTATCTTGCATATGGAGTAGAAAAAAGTCAACCAATTACAAATGTCTTCGACGAAGAAGAAATAAAATGCCTGGAGAAAATTGAACAAAAATTAATAAAGACCGAAGCAACCATAAACCCAAATTCTCCTCAAGTATTAGCTTGGGCATCATGGATAATCGGAAGATTAGGTGGTTGGAAAGGAAATCCAAAACAAAGACCACCCGGTCCAATTATTTTACTAAAAGGCATAGAGAAATTTGAAAACATATATGAAGGATGGAAATTAGCATCAAACTATACTTAAAGATGTGTCCAAACAGTAGCTGCCGGCAGGCAGGCG
>CAIXTT010000267.1 GCA_903922455.1 uncultured Bacteroidota bacterium
CGTAATCTAGAAGCCAATGTCCAACATCCAGTATCCAGTATCCAACATCTAACATCAAACATATTCCAGCAACTCCATCAAACTCCGAATCGTAATCACCGGGGCATTGTGTTTTTCTTTTCCATGCGGAGCAAAATGTACCGCCGTCATTCCCGCATTGAGTGCTCCAAATACATCCGTCTGATAGGTATCACCAACCATCATGCAATCCTCCATCTTTTTTGCTCCGGAATGTTGCATGGCATGATGAAAAATTTTTGGATCTGGTTTGTGTATGCCCACTTCTTCAGATACAAATACGGTGTCGAAATATTTAATTAACCCCGATGAATTCATCTTCACATGTTGCGCCTCTTTGAATCCGTTGGTAATAATGTTTAACGAAAATTTGGTGTGCAGCGCATCTAATAATTCAATCGCTCCAGGAATTAAATATTGTTTGTGTGGTGTTCGCATCACAAACGCATCGGCAAGTGAATTAGCAATCGCATCGTCGTGAATATCGAAATCTTGCAAGGTGTGTACAAAGCGATGAAGTCGAACTGCATCTTTGCCCACTTTGTTGTCCGAATACAATCCCCACAATCGTTCATTGTGTTGTTTGTATTGCACGTGAAAGGTGTCGAAGTCGGGAACGCCTTTTTGCGATAGATTTAACTCTTCAAAAATTTCACTCAAACTTTCTTCCGCATTGCGATCGGTATCCCATAAGGTATGGTCTAAATCGAAGAAGAGGTGACTGTATTTTTGGCTCATGGAATAACTTGTTCTTGTAAATCTTTTATACTGGCTACGTGGAGTAATTCAAATAAAGTAATCATGGCCACCGACCAAAAAAGGATGGAGAAAAACATGTAAAGTAGAATTTTCTTTTTCCTTTCTTCTAAACTATTTGCAATGATGGTTCCGATGGGAATGGAGAGGAAGATGGGCGTGACGATAGCAATTCCCATGAGTCCATATTTTTTCCAAATTTGAACGATGCGTCGATTTTTTTTGGTGAAAACCTTTCGCTTTTCATCTTTGTCAACATACTCGTAATTCACAATAAAATTTCCATCTAGATCTACTTCGGGCTTTGAAAAAATTCGTGGTTTCTTTCTCCATCTTCTGAATTTTCTAAAGAGCCAATGCTCTAATTTAAAGAAGGGTTTAGAGAGATAAGAAAAGACAATCACGCCTAACATCCCACCAATTACACAATATATTACTGTTTCGGGAAGAGTAAATTCATGCTGTTTATTGTAATACGCAAAGGCAGGGCCTGCTACGAATTTTACGCTGCTTAAAAGTATGACTTGAACGATTTTCCAGAACTCGATCATTTATTTTTATTCCTTTTTGGCTATCTATGTAAACTCAATTGAAAAGTGATGAGGTAATAGTAGGGCAACTCTCAAAACCACGCAGACGAGGTAAAACGAAGTATCCGGAGTTTTGAGAGATGCCCATTATTCTTTTTCTCCGTAAGCCAAATCCCCAGCGTCTCCTAAGCCGGGAACAATATAAGCTTGTGCGGTTAACTCATCATCTACAACACCTACCCATATATCAACTTCAGCAGGCATATTTTTTTTCAAATACTCTACACCTTGTGTGCTTGCAACAGCGGCCACAATATGCGTATGCTTGGGTTTTCCTCTTTCTGAAATGGCACGGTAAGTAGTTACCATCGATGATCCCGTAGCAAGCATGGGATCGGCGAGAATGAGAATGCGATTTACAATGGGTGGACTACTGATATAATCTAAATGGATATCGAACGATCCATCTTTATGATGTTTTCTGTATGCAGAAATAAATGCATTGTCGGCCTGATCAAAATAATTTAAGATGCCTTGATGTAATGGTAATCCCGCTCTTAAAATGGTTCCAACGATGGGTTGTTCCGACATCAGTGAAACATTAGCAATTCCCAAAGGCGTAACCACCTCTACCATGTGATACGGAAGTTTTTTAGAAATTTCTAAAGCAGCAATTTCTCCGATGCGCTCTAAATTTCGTCGAAAGCGCATTCGATCTTTTTGCACTTCTACATTTCTGAGTTCAGCAATAAATTGGTTGATGATGGAATTTCCTTCGCTTAATAAATGAACCATAATTTTAGATGTATAAGCCTCCGTTAATATGAATGATTTGTCCAGTTGTAAATGATGCTTCTTCACTGCATAAATAGAGTGTTGCCGCTGCTAGTTCGTCGGCATGCCCTAGTCTAGATGCAGGTGTTGCACTTTTAATTTTTTCTTGTTGGGGTTCGTCTACCGAGTGAATCATGCCTGCGTCGAAATATCCAGGCGCAATGCAATTTACCGTAATGTTGAAGTGTGCTAGTTCGACCGCTTGTGCGCGCGTGAGTCCTTCCACTGCTGCCTTGGATGCGGCGTAAGCTGATGTGCCTGCTAAAGGTCGATGAGCAACAACAGAGGAAATATAAATGATGCGTCCTTTTTCATAAGTACGCATTTGTGGAATGCAATGTTTGCTAAGCATCCACGCAGCGGTTGTGTTCACGCTGAATATTTCTTGCCAGCTTTCTAAACTTTGTTTCCAACTTAATCCGCTGTAAGGGATGCCTGCATTGTTGACGAGTACTTCAACAGAACCCATGTTTCTACGTATAGAATTCATCATGCTGCTCACATCTTCTTCGTTTCTTAAATCGGCCTGAAAAATTTGATGATGGTTTTTTTCTCCACCAAGTTCTTTTAATAATGCATTGGCTTCTTCAACATGCTGAAAGTAATGCAACGCGAGACGGTAGCCTGCTTTCGCCATTTTTCTGGCTAGTGCGGAACCAAGTCCTCCGGTTGATCCTGAAATTAATGCTATTCTCGACATATTTAACGCTTTAACCAACGTAGCGCCTTGGGCAGCCGGTTGATCTGAAGTCGTAAATATACACAATCAACGCTTCCAAAACTTTGGAAAAATTGAGCGATGCTTTTAACCGATGAGCCTCCGAAATCTAAATCAATATCTTGCGAAGAATTTTCACGAATAAATTGATCAAAAAGAAAATGCATGGCGCCTAATTTTCTTCCTTCCGGACTCGAAAATCCTTTTAAATATAAATATCGATTTCCCGTTTTCATGAAAAATGCGGCAGCTAGAATTGCTTTTTGCGGATCCTGAACCGCCCAACAGGTTCCAATGGCATTGCGCGACGAAGCCTGCATGAGATTCAGTAATGTTTGGTAATCGGAATCACTAAATTTTTCAGCAGCAATTTTTTGATGTTCTTTAAAGGAATCTACTAATAACTCAGGAGCAAAGTCTTTGTGGATTTGTAAGTGTTTCTTTTCAGCCTTTTTTAAATTTCGTACTAAATTTTCATTGTACCCTTTTTGAATCTCAGTATGAGAATCCCTAAGGGATAGTTTCTGATAAATCTTCGATTCTGATTTCGCATAAGTCGGAATTTCTTGATGGCTTTCATGCAGACAAAAGTCGAGGTACTTGAAGTCTTCCGGAATAGCATTTAAAAATTCAACGCGTTTGTTTTCATCTATTTCATTTTTGGAGATTACGCCATAGTGTCGAATGAAAAAAGCTTGATGGATGTATTCAATCCCCAATTTGTTTTTGTAAGCAAATGGAAAAACAGTTTCGTAGTCTCCCTCCACCAAAGCGCCCCATTGCTCGCAACAAGTATCTAAATACCAAGAAAAATAAAAAGCTTGCGAATCCTTACTTTGTGCGATGCATTCATCCCATTTGTAAACATCGATTTCTTTTCGTTTCAAAAATCGAATCATAAGAATTTATTTTTTTGATCACGAAAACTAGTGAATTGATGTTCTGATTTTTTATCGATGATGAATTGCTCGAGTGCTTTTAATCCATAACGACTCAATGCTTTTGGATGTCCGATCACGACCATTTCTTCTTTTTTTGCGCTGCGATGTTGTCTAAAGGCTCTCCATAATAAACTCGCATTGTATCCATCTACTGAAACCGTGTTATGTGTCCAGTGACTTAATATTTTTAGTCGTTGGCCCGGTGCAGCAACAGGAATTCCGTCGCCTAGTGGTTTGTGTCGATGTGGATTTAATCTTCCTAACAAAAATAATCTCCAATAAAAAAGTGGTGAGTTGTGAATGGAGCTGATGGGGATTTCTGTAAAGCTTCCTTCAGGATCTTCTGCATTTGGATCGTTCGAAAATTTCCATTTGCTTTTTAAAGGCGCACCTCTAAAATCGTATTTGTATAATTCCGATTCATAATGTCCATTCGCAAAGACACTGCTGTCGACACGAATTCCATTTTCATACAATGCATTCTTTATTCTTGGAAAAGGTTGTATGCACCAACCGCCGGCACGAAAAGCATAAATTTCGTTGGGACCTGTAAATGCTTCGAGTCGGGATTTGTAGCGTTGACAAATTAATTTAATTTCTTCATCCGAAAAATCATCCAGCTTATACCGATCTACTTTACATACCCATTGGTTGCCGTCGTAGTAACTGTCTTCCCAATGTGGATGAATATGCAATTGTAAATCGTGTCCTGTTTTCCAAAGTTTTTCGAGTTGAGTACAAAGTGCAGCATGATCTTTTTGTAGCGATGGATGTTTTATCATTTCCGATTCCATCTTCAACAGAAATCCAATGTCAACGAATTGACAAAGTTTCACGCCATGCTTGTCGGCCATTTCCGTCAGCATACGAGTAGGTTCGAGAATGCACTTCTCGACACTCCCTGGTCGATCACCAAAGTAAATCTCATAATCAAAGGTGAGGTAAATTTGCATCAAGCCAATTGATTTTTATCGCCGTAAGGTGTATACATGGTTACACCGAAGTTGTGATAATATTTTAACATTACCGCTATCATTATTTCTGCATCGAGAAGCAACGTATATGCCTCTGCCACTTTTCCTTTCGATAGCACATTTTCTTTTTCAAAAATAGGAACTAAAGCATTACAATTTCTTTTTACGGAATATAAGGGGTTATGCACTTTAGTTTGGACTTGATGAATGTTTCCTGATTCATCTTTTATTTGAACATCAAAAATTTGATCGTCATAAACAGGATATACAAAGTCAACAGCATCTTCTAAAGTATGTAAACTGGTGCCTGCACCATTTAAGGTAGTTCCTAGCATTAATATCTTTCCTTTCTTTTCAGCTAATTTTCTGAATGGCGACTCTTGATCATACGGTGTAATTCTTCCCAGATGCGTCGCCGTTAGGTACTTCGCTAATGGACCAAAAGCACACACAGGATCAGTAGGATGTAAACTTCTTTTTACGCCGGGCATCTTTCTAAATTCTTCAGTGATGATGCCCATCGCAGAAGGAGTGTTCAGTAGATCAAAAACAGGATTAGCTTGCAAATAATCTTTATTTCTTCCTTTCGCTGGAAAAGAAGGCATGAGTAACGTTCCTGTGGATCCAATAGTTTCGAGTAGGGCTTGAATAACCGTAGTGGGTCCATCTTGCACAAATCCAATTTTACTTAAACTGCTATGCACTAAAAGTACATCTCCCTCTACAATTCCAATTTTTTTTAAGTCTGCAATTAAATCTTCTTTTGAAAAACCACCTTTCTTTTGTTGTTGAGCAAGCTTTTGGTTTCTGAAAGATTTCTTTATCCGCTTCGCCATTTCTAGCGACCATTCTGGACTATTCTTTAGTAATACATGAATTAATTTATTTTTCATGTGCATGCGATTTGGTGGGAATATCTTTTACCGCATAAGCTACAATCTGCTCGTAAACATCTCTCCATCCTTCCCATTCTTCTTTGTCATTCACGCTTTGATTATGCCACAACGTAACAAAAGTTCCGTTCACTGCTTTTACTTCATCAATTAAGCCTTTTGCTCGCAGCACTGATTCTTGCGGATTTAGTTTCATATAATCTTTCATAGTACCGTCCATCAGCATAAACGGAACTAAACTCAATTTGGTACTTACATCTAAATCCAAATCGTAAAAGTTAAAGGGTGTGCAAATGCTGGCTCTAAATCCAATTTCCGAAGCATATCCCATGGAGTAATCTTCTGTAATATCATTCTCCAATAAGTTGCGATAGGTTTCAGGAAAAGTCACTTTTAAATAATGTTGTCGGCTTTTGATGACTTGACGCTTCAACACTTTATTTAATCTTTTTATTTCTTTTCGAAGTTGATCTTTATTTGAATTGCTGTAGTAGGAGGGATGTACACCCACCTCTGCGTAATCGGCAATACTCTTGATGAGTGTTTGAAAAATCCGACTTCCGTCCAATGGAATATTCTTATCGAATTCACCATAGTCGCCCACCAGAAAAAAGTAAATGGTTTTCAGGTTGTACTTTTTGCTTATTTCCAATTGCCATTCATAAGTGTCATAAGGATCTTTTTCCCATCCAACGAGAACACTAATTCGCTCAGCAATCTTTCTGAAATTAAATTTAAACAAGGAAAGCGCAAAAGCTCCAAAATGTCGAACGATCCCTTTTTCATGATATGCGTAGGCACTATCGATATCGAAGGTTGAGATATAACGGTAGTGCGTATCCTTAAATTGAAGCTGGGGATAATATTGTTGTAGAATTAGTTTTAGCTCCTGAGCATAAATATTTACTAAGGGCTTATTCAAGAAATTTTTCTGGTAAGCTAAACTTTGTTGTGGACTAAAGCGCATATGATCATCTTTGATATGCGGCAAATATTCTTCGTATCGACTAACGAGATAAAAGCTCGCTGCGAACAGGTCAAAAGGAATAATATATTTTGGATGGGTTCCAAAAAATGCAGGAATGCCTTTCCATTCAAATACATTGATTTGCTGATCTTCAATTCCTTTTTCGAATAATATTCTGGAAGCAAAAAAGAAAGGCTCGTCCGCCAATTGATGATCACTATAACTCAACTTCGGACCTACATGACTCCTAAACACATCCACCTTGTCAGTGAATGTTATTTCCAATCCCAGCAAATTTCGAAGCATAAGGTCGAAAATATATCGTAGTCGGGACGACTTCTTTGCTGTATAAACTAATAATTCGTGGGCCATATATGGAATGAATGAAGATAGGAAATAATGATGAAATCAAATTTCAAATAGTTCCTTCATCTGCAAAACTATAAAAACTAGCACCTGCAATGATAATATGATCAAGAATTGAGATCTCGAGCAGTTTTCCGCCGTCCTTTAATTTTTTGGTTAGCTGCATATCACTTTCGCTGGGTTTAGGATTTGCACTAGGATGGTTATGACTGAGAATGATACCTGAAGCGCGCGCTTGTAAAGCTTCGTGGAAAATCATCTTCGGGTCAACAAGTGTCCCACTTACTCCACCTTTGCTGATGGGCCGTATTTCAATGATGGTATTCGCTCTGTTTAATAAGATGATCCAAAATTCTTCATGAGGAAGATCGCGGAGTAGGGGGTTGAGCAAATTTACCGCGTCCAAGCTGCACGAAATTTTTTCTTTACGACGTGCTTCTGCAAATCGACTTCTTCGTCCCAATTCCAAAGCGGCTACAATAGAAACCGCTTTCACCGGACCAATTCCTTTGATGCGTGACAATTGTTGATAGCCTGATCGTCCCATCTCCATTAAATCGTTATTGCAAGCCGAGAGAAGGAGTCGGGCGAGGTCGAGAGCTGTTTGCTTCTTTGTGCCATTGCGCAATACGATGGCGATTAGTTCTGCGTCGCTCAAGTTGGAAGAACCCGATTGCTGAAGTTTTTCTCTGGGTCGTTCGGCGGGCGCCCATGTTTTAATACTTACTGATGTCATAAAATAGATTTAGGGAAATCCACAGAAAAATTCCCGCAACAAAGTAATAAAATAAAAACGCCTTCCAGGGTATGGAAGGCGTTTGCAGTCGTTTAAATACGACTATATATTATGCCATAGCATTTACATGCTTCTGGATGCTCGACTTTAAATTCGCCGCTTTATTCTTATGAATAACATTTTTCTTAGCAAGACGATCTAACTGAGCGCTTACTTCAGGAAGCAATTCAATAGCTCTACTTTTTTCCTTCGTTGTACGAAGTTCCTTAAGCAAGTTTCTTGTTGTTTTAGCTTGATAGCGATTTCTTACTCTCTTGGAGTCGTTAGAACGGATTCGCTTTTGGGCTGATTTGTGATTTGCCATCTGAATTCAATATTTAGTAATCGTTTTTTTTCAAATAATGCTCTCTTTTTACGGAGAGCGGTATGCTTAGTAGCCCGTACGGGAATCGAACCCGTGTTTCCTCCGTGAAAGGGAGATGTCCTAGACCCCTAGACGAACGGGCCGTGGGGTTTGTTTCTTACGAAACGGAGCGCAAAATTAGGTTATTATTTTGAATAGGCAAGGCTAAAACAAAAATAATCTGATCAGATTTCACGATTCATGTCAAATTGCTCTAAATAATCAGCAACGCGACGAATAAATGTTCCCCCTAAACTACCATCTACCACTCTATGGTCATAGCTCATACTCAGGAACATCATGTGTCTAATCCCAATGGCATCTCCTTGTGGAGTCTCAATCACAGCAGGCTTCTTTTTAATGGCACCCACCGCCATAATAGCTACTTGAGGTTGGTTAATGATGGGCGTTCCCATCACATTTCCAAAGCTTCCTACGTTGGTGATAGTATATGTACCACCTTGAATTTCATCAGGTTGAAGCTTGTTTGCGCGGGCTCGAGCGGCTAAATCATTCACCGCTTTGGTAATTCCAATTAAATTGAGACGATCGGCATTCTTTATTACGGGAACAATCAAATTTCCGCTTGGAAGAGCCGTAGCCATTCCAATATTGATATTTTTCTTAATAATAATTTTTGTGCCTTCCACGCTTACATTAATCATTGGAAAATCCTTAATGGCTTTTGCAATGGCTTCAATGAAGATGGGTGTATAGGTAATTTTTTCGTTTTCTCTTTTCTCAAAAGATTTCTTTATGCGCTCTCTCCACATCACCAAATTGGTCACATCCGCTTCTACATACGAAGTAACGTGTGGTGAAGTATGCTTGCTCATCACCATATGATCAGCGATCAACTTACGCATGCGATCCATCTCTACAATTTCCACGTCTCCAGAGAGAGATGTGCTCGGCTTTTGGCCGTTGGTAGGAGCAGGAGCAGCGCTTACAGCAGCCGGAGCCCCAGCAGGAGTAGAAGCAGGCATTGGAGCAGGAGCGCCTCCTTTTTTCTTTAAATCTACAAAGCCTAAAATATCTTTCTTCGTTACTCTTCCTTCCGCAC
>CAIXTT010000268.1 GCA_903922455.1 uncultured Bacteroidota bacterium
AGGTGATTTAATTTTTGTTGTAGGTGGAGCATATGGATTTCATTCTGATTTAAAGGAAAGAGCAAATGAACAACTTGCATTATCCAGTATGACTTTTACGCATCAAATGGTAAGAGTGATTTTTGCAGAGCAGTTGTATCGTGCGATGACAATACTCAAGAATGAACCTTATCATCATTCTTAGCTATCAATTCTTGATAAATGGTATGATAACAATTAACACCATTTTCAAGACTAAATAATTCAATAGCTTTTAGGCGAGTAAATTCTCTATCCAATGTTTTTTCCAAGTTTAGAATCTCCGCTGAACATCGATCATACTCTTTTTCATCGAATGATTTACAGATTACGCCTGACTGTGATTTTGTAATCATTTCATCGGTATCTCCAATTCCAGTATTGCAAATTACAGGAATTCCCATACTTAATAATTCACCAAGTTTTGTAGGGGAACTTGCAATTTTTGAAAAAGCTGGTTTAATGAAAAATAAAGAAGAATTGCAGAGTGATAATAGGGCCGGTAAATCATTTCTGTTGGATGATGTAAAGATTAATGAATCTAAAGGCACGCCAATCTTTTCTGCCATTTTTATAAATGGTTGAGCTTCCTCTGTAGTGATAATTAGAAATTTTGCATGCGGAACTTTAATTCTAAACTGCAAGAAAAACCGCAACATTTCTTCTGGTAAATACCATGTACTTAAACTTCCTAAATAAGAAATAATATAATCACCACTCTTAATCTTTAATTTTGATTTCCATAAATCAACATCTTTTCTGTTTACGCTTTTTCTGTCAAAATGTGAAGTGTCAACACAACATGGAATAACATTTATTTTTTTTGAAAGGTCTCCTTTACCAACAATTGAATTGATTGTTGGAATTGCAATGTTTGTTAGGGAAACAATTCGGTCTGCTTGGGTAAAAAAATCATTTTCTCTGCGCTTCATATATTTAAAGACGAATCTAAAAAGTGGGTTTTTTAGGTTCCAAATATTTCCATCTACTTTTTCATCTACCCAAAAACCTCGCATATCGAACAAGTAAGGTATTTTGTATTTCTTGCTTAAATAAACTCCTATAATGCTTGGGATATAGCTCCGACAATGAACAAGATCAAATTTAATGTTGGTTTGTAATTCAAGTGCTTTCGACTTAATCTTTCTGATATCAAGAAGTGTACTGATGATAGGAGGATTTTTTGAGTATTGAACAGGATGCCATTGTATTTTAAAATTAGTACAAATATTTTGTATGTCAACCTCATATTTTGAAAAACGATTGGCTTTTTCAGCACTAATTAAATGAATAATATATCCCTTTTCGGAAAGGCCACATAAATAGGGTAAAACTTGACTCTGTCCCAATGGATCGGTCATTCCGTCATATGAAATGTAAAGTATTTTTCCTCGCTCCACTTAGATCATCTTTTTTATTTCTTCAAAATTAGTGTAAATTGTTTTATTTCGTAAATTCGTATCAATTATATCATGCAGTATTATACATTATTAGATTTTGTTTTTTTGCCTGTTTATTTAATCATCATATTGATGATGGCTAACATTTATGCTAATAAAAAAAAGGTTGCGGAACCTTGTTACGCCTATTTCACTTTTGGGTTAACAGTTAAAATAATTGGTGGTTTAGGTCTGGCATTTGTTTATACGATTTACTATCCAGGTGGAGATACTACCGAATACTTTAGAAATGTGACATCTCTAGAGGGCTTGGCTCTATTCGATTTTGACTCTTTTTGGTATGTAATGACCCAACCCGCTTCGAATTCAAATATATTATTTTTTAATAGCGAAACTGGTTATGCTGTTTATTGTAGGGATCCTAAAGCTTGGTCAGTTGTTAAGATCGCTTTGCCAATCGTGATACTTTCAATGCAAAGTTTTTTGGCTACAACTGTTATGTGTGCAACTATATCATTTGCAGGTATTTGGAGGCTTTATAAAGTTTTTGTACAAGAATTTCCAGAGTTAAAAAGGGAAATGGCAATTTCATTTCTTTTTATTCCATCAGTATTTTTCTGGGGTTCAGGATTGTTAAAAGATACCTTTACACTCAGTGCGTTAGGATTTTTTTTTGCTGGTCTTTATACTTTATTAGTACGTAAAGAAAAAATTTGGGGCTCAATCTTTACAATAGCAGTATCGGCATATGTAATTACTTCTATCAAACCTTATATAATGGTTGGTTTAGTTCCAGCTCTAATTATTTGGATTGTTCAACTCACTGTAGGAAAAATTAATGCTAAAACGGTTAGGGCACTTGCTATTCCATTATTTTTTTTAGTAGGTGTTGGTTGTGCCTATTTTTTCATGGTGTTCATGGGAGAATCGTTAGCGGAATATCAAGTGGAATCTATTCTAGAAAAGGCTAAAATAACCCAGCGTGATTTAAAGAGTGATTATTATCAAGGAAACTCATTTGATATTGGGGATTTCGAATCAAATGTCCCAAGTATTATTAAAAAATTTCCGATCGCTACTTTTTCAGCCATATTTCGACCACTCATTGTGGAGTCAAATAATCTTGTGATGTTCTTTTCTGGATTTGAAAACTTAATATTACTAATATTTGCAATTCGAGTATTAATTTTAGTCAGAGTGTTTGGAATTTTCAAATACTTATTTACTCATCATCTTTTAACTTTTTCACTTTTCTTTTCATTGTTTTTTGCCTTTTCGGTAGGATTGTCTACTAGTAATTTTGGAAGTTTAGTTCGTTATAAAATACCTAGTATTCCTTATTTTGTTGCTTCCATGTATATTATTCAATACTTAAAATTAAGAGAATTGAAAATGAAGGCAGCAGCAAAGGGTGACTATATTGATGCTTCTAAAATAGTTTGATTTTTTAAGTAGTAATATTTTTATCTTTTATCCATTTATGAAGAACAATCAGAAGCCATATTCGATTAAATAAATAATCTTTACCCGATAAATATCCTCTAATTAATCTGGCAACTTCTTCATCTCTTACTATACCAGCTTTGTGAATTAATTCGGGGTTTAAGTAATCTTTAATTAAATAATTCAATTCATCTTTTAACCATTTGCTTAATGGAATGGAAAAGCCTTGTTTGGGTCGATTAAATAGTTCTTTAGGAACATATTTATAAAGAATTTCTTTTAATATATACTTAGATATATTGTTATTGAATTTTAATTCAGGATCTATATTGATAGCATATTCTATTACCCTATGATCTAAATATGGAACTCTCGTTTCGAGTGCATAATGCATGCTTGCACGATCTACTTTCGTTAACAAATCGTCAGGTAAATAGTAGTTGATATCAAATAAGGCTTGCTGTTCCATTGCATTTAATTTCCTTTTTTGAGTGGACATTTGGATGGACTGATCAGGGTCCGCAAATACAAATTCGATTTCGTTATCGTGTAAAGTTTTTAAATATCCAGATGTTGAGTAAGGAGCATTCACTAATTCAGAAATTTCTTTATTGGAAAAGAAGTATTGTTCTTGGGAAAAAATATGACTTCGCAAGTTGTAAGAATCGGATGTACTTAAAAGTTTCCCAATTCGTTGAAATCGAGATGACATGTGTTTGAAAACACTAGCTGCAGGTTTTTTCAAAATTTGGTAAGTCGGAGTGGACAATCGTTGTGCCCACTTATAAGATCCATAACCAAAGAACATTTCATCTGCACCTTCACCAGTAAGGGCCACAGTTACATGTTCTTTTGCGAGTTTTGATACAAGAAGTGTTGGAATAACCGAAGAGTCGGCATTTGGTTCATCATAGGCATCAAAA
>CAIXTT010000269.1 GCA_903922455.1 uncultured Bacteroidota bacterium
CTGCCCCTACGTTATGTCGTAAATGATGTGATTTTTTTGATTGTGGGTGGAATGTGTTCACAAATGGGGGCAGAAAATATTCTGCCCCTACGTTATGTCGTAAATGATGTGATTTTTTTTGAATTGTGGGTGGAATGTGTTCACAAATGGGGGCAGAAAATATTCTGCCCCTACGGCGATTTTCGGTTGAATCGATCGCCGGCCCATTTTTTTGGGTTGTTTATGATGTAATTTGAAATTCGTTGATATGAATTTTCGTTGCGAATAACGTGTTCGTAAAAATTACGTTGCCAAACGGGTTGGGGTGAAACGTTGGGGTCGTTTTCGGGCAGAAAATATTCTGCCAATACAATCCCAACAACGGATTTCGACCGAATCCATTTTGTAACACCTATTTTAAATCCTTTAACGATTGCACTGATGGATCCGGGGATCATCTTTTGGAATTTGTTGAATCGTATTTTGGTGTTTTCATTTTGATGCAATTCAATTATACCATGTATGTGATTAGGCATCACTACAAATTCGTGTAATGTTACATTTTGAAAATGCTTTGGAATGCTTCTCCAAAAATCAATTGCGGCAAATCCTGCCTCGTTATGTATCATTTTCTCGTTTAAAATTTTTCCGAATAAATGTTTTCTGTGGTAGGTCATTATAGTTACATAGTATAGACCGCTACTCGAATAATCGAAAAGTTGTAAGCGAATACTTTTGCGATTTGGTAAATTGATTCTTTGACTCATTTTGCTTTAAAGTGATTTGTATATGCTTGGAAAAATGCATAGAAAGATAATAAATGAAGACTCTAGAACTAGCCAGCAGAGAATTTAGCTAACGAGCTATAATTCTCTGATTAATTTTATATAGCGGTGAATAGTAACTAAGGTGATGAATATTTTGCATGATAAATAAATTTTACAGAAAAGGATTTTTTGAATGTAGCGAGTAATAATTATTCCACGAAATTATAAAAAATCAAGTAAATAACAATTAATTCTAAATGCTTAATTCCCATTCTCCCTCATTAACTCATTCGACTTACTCATATACTTTTGCGCCATGCCAGCATTGCCAGATAATCTGTAAGCTTTGCTTAAGCTCTCAGCAGTCATGAATGAATTCGGAAAGAAATCCATGTTAAGTCGTAATACTTGTATTACATCATCCATCTTACGTTTTTTCATGAGTTCATTGGCAAGTCGAACCAATTGGTCTTCGTTGCTTGGGTAAAGTTGCTTGTTCCCTGGATTCATTTGAGTCAATTCCATTTTTAGCAATTCTACTTTTTCTGCAAAGTGGGAATAGGAAATGGTACCATCGGCTAAATCACGTTCGTACATCAACAACGCTAATGACAATCCATTTACTTTCTCTGATGGATTCATCGTTCTTAGCGTATTAGCCAATGCTTTGTCACCTTGAACTAAAAAGATACTGTCTCCGTCGAGGCGTGTAATGTTTTCAAAATTCATAATAGCAGCTAATGCAATCTGCGAATAGTTTTGACTTTCATTTTTAAATCCTCCACACTCGGTCTTCCACAAAGTTTTGATAAGCGATTGTCCGCCTTCAGTCGGATCAATTTTATTGATGGCACAAGCTAAATTTCCAGCTCCTGCATGGTATGCGTGCAATACCAAGAGTCGAAAATAAATATCAGTTTCCTTGTATGGAATATTACGACTGTCCAATAGCGATTTCACTTTCGGAATGCAAATAGTAGAAAGTAGTCGAGATGCACCATAAGCAGCTCGTTTTAAATCGCTGCGTTCATCCACATACTTGTTCACTTTTAACCCGTATTTTAAAGCAACTGAACGCATGATTTGGAAAGGGCCCGCTGCACCAACATAGGACTTTGCTAAATGCTTACCCGGACTTTCAATCAACAAAATAGTTTGCGCATACCAAGGGTCAACACCATTCTCTTTGAAGTAAGAAACCGCTCTGCTAATAGTAGGTATACTTTTGCGATGTTCATAGAATTCACTCTTGCCATTTGTAACATAAAGTTCGGAGCTATAATCAACGCAGTAATCTTGTTTCAATCGATTTTTGTAGTGGGTCTTTTCGCTTTCTGATTGACTCAACCAATTTCTATAATTCGAAACCACCAAAGGAGTACGTGAGTTAGCAACATTGATGATACATGAATCGGGAGAAAGACAAATAATTTGTTTCCAAAAAATGGGTTGAGCAAGGGTATCCCATCCTTCAGTAAAAAGTTGATAATTGTTTACGAGCTCTATTTGACTTGTATCAGATACATTAATTAACGTTTTTCGCAACAATGTCTCTTGCTTCTTTTGGATCGGACTTGGATTTTGAGCCTCGGCCTTTTGCACTTGATTGCAAGAGAAGAGTAGAGGGAACAATGTTAATGTAATTATATATTTAAGCTTATGTAGAGCGAGCATATTTCCTTTTCTAATTTGTTACGAATGATAAGTCTTGAGGTTGCAGTGCTTTCCAATGTACTAATTTACATTTTTATTTATGGTTTTCAAAGCTAATTATATAGGGAGCTTCAATTTTGTAAGATTTATTATCTTATCAACGATGAAGTGTGGAAAGCATTGCATCTTCTCTGTACAAAAGTTCGGTTTTAGTCTAAATATTCGGTATTCTACCAACTTAGTATTAATTTAGCATAAAATTAGGCTATAGATGGAAGGTAAGATTTTTAAGGATTCTATTGAAATAACGGTTTCTGAAGAGCTAAAACTGTTCATTCGCTCGATGGCTTCATCGTATCATTTCGTGTTTCAGCAGGAAAAATATGATTTTGTGCAAAGAGCTATGCAAATTGATTTGGTGGATCTCAACGGTGTTGCCCAGCTTGCCCAACGTTTTGCTGCTCAAAGGGCCAAGGAGAAGATGGAATTGTCGAAAGAAGAGATTTATTTACTTTATACCATGATGGAGATGGTTTGCCGTAGTTTCTTGCATGATGTGGGCGACGATTATAAGCTGATAGCCATGAAGGTGAATCAAATTTCAGAACAGAAGTACAATGAAGTGAGAAGTACTGAATTGTTGATTGCTCAAACGCTGCTGCAACAGTTAAAATCTGATTTTGATGAGGATCCGGATTTTGAGGAAATCAGAGAGCGAATTGGGTTGATGGATACTTAAAATTTGAAAATTTGAAAATTTGTCGATTTGAAAATGCAGAGATTTTATTCGGAAATGATTGTGCCATTCTAAATGAGAAAAATTAATTGTTTTGGTTTAATAAATTTTGCTTTTATTAAAGATAACCATTTAACATGGAGGTCACAGAGGTTTTCACGGAGGTCACAGTCATAGTTTGGAATTTAAAAATGGAAAATTGAGTTTGTATTTTTAAATGAATTTGCTAATTTACCAACTTGCCAACTTGCCAATTTTCAAAATATCTCGAGGGTTCTGTTTTGAACTTTTATTGCAAATTCAAACAACGAATCCGCTTCAAAATCGGCGTTGTTAATTTGGGATACGTTGGTAAATATTTTTTTATCATCAATGAATAACGTTCGCATTTGCAAGGCTTTTCCAAAGTCCATATCAGAGATTGAATTGCCGACCATCAAACTGTTGTGAAAATCAATTTCAGGAAAATCTTCCTGTGCGCAAAGCCCCATGTAAGGTGAAGGTTTTCTTTTGGAGCTGTTTCGGTCTTCATCGGTAGCAGCGTACACTTTATGGATGATAATGTCGCGATCCTTGCATTGCTCTACCATCTTATCATGGATGTTGTCGAGTGCTTCTTGTGTCATAAATCCAGCTCCAACACCACGTTGATTGGTAACAACAATAATGCGTTCAAATTTTTCCTGAAGTAGTTGTAAAGCATCAAAAATATGTGGCTCAAAAATAAACTGATCCCATGTTTTAACATAGTCGTTGTGAATTTCAGAGTTGATGACTCCATCACGGTCTAGGAATAAGGTAGCTATGCTCACGATTTGGTTTTAAATAATTGCTCTTCGATGATTTGACAAATAATATGTCCCATCAAAATATGTGTTTCTTGAATGCGTGGCGTGTCTCTACTTGGCGACATCAGTAAATGATCGCATAAATCTTTCATTTTTCCACCGCCTTCACCCGTCATGCCTACAGTAATCATTTCTAAATCGCGCGCCTGCTGTAATGCATTGATGATGTTTTTGGAATTGCCAGAGGTAGATATCCCCACTAAGACATCACCTTTTCTTCCGCTCGCTTTTACCATGCGACTGTAAACAACATCAAAAGAATAGTCATTGGCCACAGCAGTGATGAATGAACTGTTTACATGTAAAGCTTCGGAGTATAATGGATCGCGATCGGTATAAAATCTACCGGATAATTCTGCCGCGAGGTGTTGCGCATCGGCTGCACTTCCTCCATTTCCACAAAAGAGTACTTTTCCACCAGCCCGAAATACGTTGGCACATGTGTTGGCAACAATCTGAATGTTTTGTTGCATAGCATCGTCTTGCAATAACTTTTGCTTGACTTCAATGGAGGCTTTGATAATATCGTGGATGGAATTCATTTGTATACAAAGATAATAAGCAGTTTCTAATTATTTCAATTTTTACTTTTTAGATGGTGCCAGCAACGTCTCAATAAACGATTTCCAGGTGTACTTTTTCTTTTCTTCTTGGATGGCAGGCAAATAATTGATCTGATTTTTTTCAGCTATGAATCGATTGAGTTGAGCCGTAATGCTTGACACATTTGCATCTGCTACATATCCTGTTTTTCCATCTAAAACGATTTCTCCGAGTCCACCTACTTTGGTGACCAACATGGGCTTCTCGAAATGAAAGGCCAATTGCGAAATTCCACTTTGGGTAGCCGTTCGGTAAGTTTGCGTGATGAGATCAGCAATGGAGAAGTAATATTTGATTTGTTCGTCGGGAATGTATCGATTGTGGATAATGACTTGTTCTTCGATGCCCAGCTTTTTTATTTGCTCACGATAGGAGGCAGGGTCATCGTAAAATTCACCAGCAATGATGAGTTGGTATTCTTGATGAGCTTTATCTGATTTTGCAAAACTTTCAAG